>DASQTE010000399.1:0-16780 GCA_035642035.1 Blastococcus sp. | reverse complement strand
GGCGAGAGCGACGGGCTCGAGCACCTCGCCCGCGTCGGGCTGATCGCCTACGGCGTCGTGCACCTGCTGGTGGCCTGGCTCGCGCTGCAGCTGGCGTGGGGCGGCAGCGGGCAGTCGGCCGACCAGTCCGGCGCCATGGCGACCGTCGCCGAGTCGCCGGTCGGGAAGCCGTTGCTCTGGATCATCGCGGTCGGCATGATCGCCCTGGCCGCGTGGCAGGCGGCGGAGATCTTCCGGTGGCGCGCCGGCTGGTCCGCCTCGGGCAAGGCCCGGACGAAGGCGCTGAAGAAGTCCGGCAAGGCCATCGTCAAGGCGGTCATCTACGCCGCGCTCGCCGTCCTGGCCATTCGGTTCGCCACCGGGAGCGGCACGTCGAGCTCCCAGTCGCAGCAGCAGACGACCGCCGGTGTGTTCGGCTGGCCGGCCGGGCGGTGGCTGGTGGGGGTGGCCGGGCTGGTCCTCATCGGGGTCGGCGCGTACCACGTCTACAAGGGCGTGACGAAGCGCTTCCTCAAGGAGATCGACACGACCGACTGCTCGTTCTCCGCCCTGCGGCTGGTGACGCGGCTCGGGCAGATCGGGTTCCCGGGCAAGGGGATCGCGCTGGCGGTGGTCGGCGGCCTGCTGACCTACGCCGCCATCACGTTCGACCCGTCGAAGGCCACCGGTCTCGACGGCGCGCTGCGGACGGTCCTCGAGCTGCCGTTCGGCCAGATCCTGCTCACCCTCGTCGCCCTCGGGATCGCGGCCTTCGGCGCCTTCTGCTTCGTGCGGGCCCGCTACCCCGAGCGGACCTGAAGGACCCCCTGCCCCCCACCGCTCGCAGGCTCGCGCCGGGACCCTGCAGGGGGCCGGACAGCGGTGCCCGGTCGCACGCCGCTCGTGTGTCCCGCACGATCAGCGGGTGCCCTCCCCCCGCTCGCTGCTCGACCGGGTGCACGGCGTCGTCGAGCGGGCCAGGACCGTCACCGACCACCCCGTCCTCACCCACGTCGCCCGGATCGGCCTGATCGCCTACGGGGCGATGCACTTCCTCATCGGTTACCTCGCCGTCCGGATGGCCTGGCGGCTGGGCGACGAGCGCGCCGACGCCGACCAGACCGGTGCCCTGCAGACCGTCGCCGACGGAGCCGGCGGCCGGGTCCTGCTGTGGGTGATCGGCCTCGGCATGCTCGCGCTGGCGCTCTGGCAGGCCGGCGAGGTGCTCCTCTGGTGGCGTGGCCTGCTCGACCGGGCGCACCGCCTGCGGACCGCCGTCGTGTGCACGAAGTGCCTGGCGAAGGCAGTCGTCTATGCCGTCCTCGGGGTCACCGCGCTGCTTTTCGCCGTCGGGCTGGAGTACGAGGCGGACGAGAGGCTGGCCGACCTCACCGACGAGGCGCTGGAGATCCCCGGCGGCGCCGCCCTGGTGTTCGTCGTCGCGGCGGGCGTGGTCGCTGTCGGGCTCTACACGCTGGTGCGCGGGTTCACCGGCGGCTTCATGCGCGACATCGACCTGCCGGCCGCCCCCGATCGCTGGGAGCCGCTGATCGAGACGATCGGCCGGGTCGGCTACGTCGCGAAGGGCATCGCGTTCGGGCTGGTCGGCGTCCTGCTGTGGCGGGCGGCCGCCTCGGCCGACGTGTCGACCGCGACCGGCCTGGACGGCGCCATGACCGCCATCGCCGGGGTCAGCGCCGGGCCGTGGCTGCTCACCGCGGTCGCGGCCGGCTTCGCCGCGTTCGGCGTATACGCGCTGGCCCGGGCCCGCTACCCCGACCGCGACCCCTCGACCTGAGCCAGGGTCAGGTGCGGGGACCGCCGGCGACGTAGACGACCTGTCCCGAGACGAAGCCGGCGCCCTCGCTGACGAGGAACGAGACGGTGTGCGCGATGTCCTCGGGCTGCCCGGCGCGCGCGACGGGGATGGCCGCGGCGCGCTTCTGCACGTAGCCCTCCCACTCCTCGCCGATCCGCTCCGCCGTCGCCTTGGTCATGTCGGTGACGATGAATCCGGGCGCGATGGCGTTCGCCGTCACCCCGAACTTGCCGAGCTCGATGGCGACCGTCTTGGTGAAGCCCTGCAGGCCGGCCTTCGCGGTGGCGTAGTTGGCCTGGCCGCGGTTGCCCAGCGCCGACGTGCTGGACAGGTTGACGATCCTGCCCCACTTCGCGTCGATCATGTGCTTCTGGGCGGCCCGGGTCATGAGGAACGAGCCACGCAGGTGCACGTGCATGACCAGGTCCCAGTCGGCGTCGCTCATCTTGAACAGCAGGTTGTCGCGCGTGACGCCGGCGTTGTTCACCAGCACGACCGGCGGCCCGAGCTCGGCGGCGATCCGGTCGACGGCGGCCTGCACCTGCTTCGCGTCCCCGACGTCGGCCCCCACGGCCAGCGCCCGGCCGCCCGCCGCCTCGATCTCGCCCACGGTCCCCTGGGCGTCGGCCTCCGACAGGTCGAGGACGGCGACGGCTAACCCGTCCTCGGCCAGCCGGCGGGCGGTCGCCGCACCGATGCCCCGGGCGGCGCCGGTGACGATGGCCACCCGACTCACTTGTCCTCCTCGCTGGCGCTCGTCGGCCGCGTTCGCGGGACTGCTGCGTTCTCTGGTGAGCTCGCAAGCTCGCTCACGAGGCCACCCGCTCGAAGAGCGCGGCGAGCCCCTGCCCGCCGCCGATGCACATCGTCTCGAGGCCGTAGCGGGCGTCGCGGCGGTCCATCTCGCGGAGCAGCGTGGCCAGGATCCGGCCACCGGTCGCGCCGACGGGGTGGCCGAGGGAGATGCCCGAGCCGTTGACGTTGGTCCGCTCGAAGTCGCTGTCGGTGAAGCCCCACTCCCGGGTCACCGCGAGGACCTGGGACGCGAACGCCTCGTTCAGCTCGATCAGGTCGACGTCGGACAGCTTCACGCCGGCCAGGTCGAGGGCCTTCGCCGTCGCCGGGACCGGGCCGATCCCCATGGTCTTCGGCGGTACGCCGGCCACGCCCCACGACACCAGCCGGGCCAGCGGGCGCAGCCCCAGCTCCGTGGCCTTCTCCGGCGTGGTCACGACCGCGACCGCGGCGCCGTCGTTCTGCCCGCTGGCGTTGCCGGCGGTGACGGTGGCCTCGGGGTCGTCCTTGCCCATGATCGGGCGGAGCTTGGCGAGGGTCTCGACGTTCGAGTCGGGGCGGATGTGCTCGTCACGGTCGACGACGGTGTCGCCCTTCCGGGCCTTCACCGTCACCGGGACGATCTCGTCGGCGAACCGGCCGGCCTCCACGGCGGCGGCCGCCCGCTGATGGCTGCGGACGGAGTACTCGTCCTGCTCCTCGCGGGAGATCCGGTACTCGCGGCGGAGGTTCTCCGCCGTCTCGAGCATGCCGCCGGGCACCGGGTGGTTCTGGCCACCGGCGGTCACCCGACCGCGGGCCAGGCCGTCCTGCAGCAGCACGCCCGGACCGGCCTTGACCCCCCACCGCATCGCGGTCGAGTAGAAGGGCGCATTGCTCATCGACTCGGCGCCACCGGCCAGGACGAGGTCGGATGCGCCGGACTGCACCTGCATCGCCGCGTACAGGACCGCCTGCAGGCCGGAGCCGCAGCGGCGGTCGATCTGGATGCCGGACGCGGTGACCGGCAGCCCCGCATCGAGCGCGGCCACCCGGCCGATCGCGGGCGCCTCCATCGTGGGGTAGCAGTGGCCGAGGACCACGTCCTCCACCGACTCCGGCGGCAGGCCGGTGCGCTCGACGAGCGCGCGGATCACCGTCGCGGCGAGCTCCTGGACCGGCACGTCCCGCAGCGATCCACCGAAGCCCCCGACCGGGGTCCGCAGCGGCTCGCAGATGACCGCATCTCGCACGGTGGTCCTCCCTGTTTCTCCACGACCGAGCCCGCCCCGTGAGATGGGAGGGGCGGACCCGAGTGTCCCCCGGGGCCGGACGGCCCGCGCGAGCGGCCCGGTCAGCGGGGCAGGGAGAGCCGGAGGAGGAGGCCGGCTACGCGGACAGCGAGCTGGTGTCGTCCACCCGCTCGGCCTGCAGCAGGTCCCAGAGCCCGGTGATCTGCAGGGGGCGGATGACGGCCCGCGACGAGGCGAGCACCCGCATCGTGACGTCCTGCCGGACGGCGCGCCGGTGGATCGCGGCCAGCACGCACAGGCCGGCGGAGTCGAGGAACGTCACCCGGCCGAGGTCGACGATCAGCTCGCGGACGTCGCCGTCGAGCAGGGTCTCGAGCTCCTGGCGGAGGACGGGCGCGGAGGTGGAGTCGACCTCACCGGCGGCGCTGACGCAGGCAGCGGGCCCGGAGCGGGAGACGTCGACGGACACGAGGTCCGTGGTCGGGGGGTCGAGCGAGGAAGCGGTCACGGGAGTGCCTCTCGGGCGGAAAACCGGACCAGCGACGAAGTCCGCGATGGACGGCGGAACTGGCGAGACGGCTGACTGTTGAACCGCTCCCCCGACCGTAGGGACCAGAACGCGGCACCGCAAGGCCCCCCGTGATCATGTGTCCGACCCGTCACACGGTGGAAGGCGGCGCCGCGGGCCCGGCCGGACGGCGGATACTGGGCGGCGTGATGGTCCGGTGGGCGCTCGGCGGCGCGGTGGCGGTCGTGGGTTCGTTGGCCGCTTTCGCCCTCCTCGACCCGATCATCGCCACCTTCGTCGCGATCGTGCTGGGCACCGTCGCCGTTCTCGCCGTCCTGGCCAGCGACTGGGACCGGCACTCGACCTTCGAGGAGCGCGAGCTCGAGCGCGCCCGCCGGCGCAAGGAGAAGTGGGAGCGCGGCGCCGCCGCCCGCGAGCGCGACCGGGTCAAGTGGGAGGCGCACCGGGCCCGCCAGGAGGCGAAGAAGGCCGCACCGGGCCAGTAGCCCGGCCCCTCGTTATTCGCTCGACGCGACCGCACCGTCTCCCTAGCCTCTCCCCCATGCGGTACTCCGTGCGCCTGCGCACCGTCTGAGCTCCAGCTCCCCTGCGGAGCGGCCCTGCCGCCCGCCGTCCGCGCCCGTGTCCATCCCGGGCGCCTGCCTCTCCCGTCCGGCCGGGCCGCTGCCTTCCCCTGCCCGCAGCACCCCCGGGCACCGTCGCGACTCCACCGGAGGTACCCCGTGTCACGCCCGTCCCCCATCAGCGACGGCCCGGCCGCCGCCGCCCGCACCTCGCTGCCCGAGTCCGAGACGGCGTCCTTCGACCGCCTCGCCGGGGCCGTCCTCGCCTCGGCCGGCGCGCCTCTCGGCGCGCTGCTCCGGGCCCAGCTGCCGGGCACGGCCGGCGTCCGCTGGCTGCGCCAGGAGGGGCTGCCGCCGACCACCCGGCCGACGGCGCTCACCCCGGCCCAGTGGCTCTCGCTCCACGAGTGCTGGACCCGTGCGCACCGGGCACCCGGCCCCCGTGCGGCGGACGGCCGGCGCGCCGGCCGCCCGTCGACGCACGGCCACGCCCCGGGTGCGGCGGCCATCCCCCGCTGGGGCCAGTGAAAGGACCCCGTCCTCCGGCGGGCCTCAGCTTCAGATCGCGTCCTCGGCCGCCAGGTCGAGGGCGCGGTCGGGGTGCGCGAACGCCTCGGCCAGCGCCTGGCGGAGCGACCACGCCCCTGCCCGCCAGGCCAGGGCGCGGCCGAGGGCGTCCGGGCTGCCGTCGACGTGGTCGGCGTCGTCGCCCGGCCACCACGACACCACCCGGCCACCGACGACGAGGCGCTCGTGGACCACCACCTCGCCGGTCAGCGCCCCCACGCCCAGCCGGGCGGCCGCCAGCCCGGCGCCCGGGAGGTCGGCCCAGCGGTGCCGCTCTCCGCCGGCCGGCGCGCGTCCGCCCACCACCTCACCGGCCAGCGGCAGGTCGAGCAGTTCCGCCACCGCACGAGGTGCGCCGCCGGCGGGGACGACGGGCGTCCGCACCAGTGGCTGCAGGTACGGCGCATCGAGCACGACGGCGTCGGCGACGACCCGGTCCGGTGCCACGCGCACGCGCTCCGGCGGATCGACGTCGATGCCGTCGAGCGCCTCGGCCAGCCGCGCGTAGACGGTGCGCAGCACGTCCGGGCGCACGCTGCGGGCGGGATCCCCGAGGCGGTCGAGCAGGTCGATCGCGCCGTCCGGGTCGCCGAGGACGTCGGCGAGGGTCATGGGCGGACGCAGCAGCGCGAGGACGTCCGGCGGGGCCGGTGCCGGTTCGTACAGTCCCTGCAACTCCACGCTCTCCGGGTGCCGGAGCCGGTCGGGACGCCGGCCGTGGAGCACGGGAGAGGTCGACAGCCACCAGCGCAGGTAGCCGGGCACCGGCACCCCGCCGAGCACGACGTCCGCCCACGCCTCGGCGGGCAGGGCCGCAGCGAGCGGCAGCGCCCGCTCCCATTCGGTGACCAGTTCCAGGTCCCGGACGGCGGTGATCGGCGGCCATCCCGGCGGCGGCGCACCGGCCGGCAGCCGGTCGAGCACCGCGTCCACCCAGCGGTCTGCGCCGTCGACGTCCAGGTCGTCGGGGTCCTCGGCGCGCACCAGCGCGAAGGTGTCGAGCACGCCGACCGCGCGCAGCGCGTCCGGGTCGGCCGTCGCCGCGGTCCCGGCGTCCAGCAGACCGAGCGAGCCGTCGGCGAGGACCTCGGCCAGGACGGACCCGGGCAGCACCAGCTCCCCCGCCGGTGCCCAGCCGCCGTCGGCGTCGGGCAGGGCGAGCTCGGCCAGCCAGGGCAGCTCCCCCACCGCCGGTCGCGCCACGGCGACGAGGGCCAGCACCGCCTCGGCGAGCTCCTCCGGCTCGGGTGCGCCGTCGAGGGCGTCCTCGACGGCGTCCATCGAGGTCTCGACGGCGGTCCGCACGGCCGGGTCGGCGAGGACGGCGCGGGCCGTGGCCGGGCGGGCCCCCAGACGCTCCAGCAGCCGCCGCGCCCCGGGGGTCGCCACCGCCTCCGGCTCGGCCAGCCGGAGACCGAGCGGGGCCAGGCGGTGCACCGGCAGCTCGTCGTCGGCCAGCAGCACCCCGGCCGGGCCGTGGGCCGTGCGCCCGTCGGCGAGGGGCACGGGGAGGGCGGCGAGCTCGTCGCGGTCGGCCCCCTCGAGGGCGGCGTACAGCCCGGCCCACCAGGACGCCGGCCGGTCGACGCCGCGGACGGCCTCGACCACCTCCGCCACCCCGATCCGCCGCACGCCCAGCGCGGTGAGCGGCCGGGCGTCGGTGCGGCGGGACCAGTCGGCCGGCAGCAGCCCGGGGACGACGTCGCGCAGCGCGGTCACCCGCTCCTCGGTCGGGTCGTCGAGGGCATTGGCGCGCTCGGGGAGCTGGCGGGCCGCCTCGTCGGCGGCCACCGGAAGCCAGGCGACCGACCGCAGCCGGTCGAGGACGGCCGCGCACAGGGCGGCGTCGAGCGCCGCGCCGGCCAGCCCCGCGCGAGGGACCAGCGCCAGCACCGCCGGGTCGGCGGGCAGCGCCGCCACCAGGTCCGCGACGGTCGCCGCCGCCGCCTCCACCAGCGCGTCGGTGACCGCCCCGGAGGCCACGTGCCTCCGGTCGGGACCGAGCGGGAAGGGCGCGACGAGCCGCAGCGGCAGCGACAGCGGCTCGTCGCTCGGGGTCGGGGCGTGGACGACCTGACCGCTCGGGAGCGGACGCGGGCGGCCGTCGTCGAGCGGCACCGCCGCGGTCACCGTCCACCCCCGGCGCGACCGCTCCTCGACCGGCCGGTCCGCGACGAGCTCGGCAGACAGTTTCCCGGACCGCTCGGCCACCGCCCACGCCGTCGTCGCGGTGCCGTCGGTGATCCGGGCGCGACCCTCCGACCGCTCGATGCGCAGGCCGCGTGACTCCCCCTCGACCACGACGTCGACCGCCGCCAGACCGGGCAGGGCGAGCAGCAGCTCGGCGGAGAGGTCCCGCAGCGCGTCGGCGACGACGTGCTCCGCTCCCTCTCGCAGGGGCAGCACCACCTCGGTGGCGAAGCCCTCCCGTGCACGTCCCGCGCTCGGCCACGGGAGCCGCAGCACCGGCACCGCGCCGTCCCGGCGGCCCACCTCGTCGGCGAGCGCGGGAACCGCGGCGACCTCGGCCCGGGTGCGGTCGGCGCTGAACCGCACGCCGCCGGTCACCGACAGCACGGCCGGCTCGTCGCTGACCGCCAGCACGGCGGAGAAGCCGACGCCGAACCGGCCCACGGTGGCCCCCTCGTCCCGCTTCGCGGAGGCGCGCAGCGTGGCGAGGCCCTGGACGCCCGCGGCGTCCAGCGAGGCGCCGGTGTTGGCCGCGGTCAGCGTCCGTCCGGTGAGCTCCAGCCGGAGCAGTCCGGGCACGCCGGCCCGGACGGCGGCGTCGGCGGCGTTCTGCGCCAGCTCCACGAGCAGGCGGTCGCGGTAGCCGCCGCGCACCAGGTCCTCCTCGGCGTTCGCGTCCTCGCGGAACCGCGCGGCGTCGGCGGCCCAGGCGTCGAGCACCCGCCGCCGGATCGCCGCGGTGCCGAAGGGCTCGCCCGCGCGGTCGTCGCTCGACGTCCCCATCCTGCGACCTTTCCCCAGCTCCGACCGCCGACCTCCCGCCGCGCACCCTAGTTCCGCGGGTCCCCCGACGATCTCCAACCAGGGGGTGAATGCAGGATTCGCGGACTCCCGGGCCGGGCACACGGCCATCGCCACGACCGGACACGGCCGCGGGGAGACAAGCCTGAGCATCGGGCCCAGCAACGAGGCGGTGGCAGTGGCGCTCTGGCAGTCCGCGCCCCTTCCGTCCGACTTCCGTGAGCACTGGCGGCAGGAGCTCCGGTCGTTGGCCGACCTGGCCAGGCTGCGCGCCCGCGTCCGTGCGAGCCTGACCGGCAGCTCCACCGTCGCCCGCCCCGAGCAGGAGCACTGGTCCGAGCGACTGGTCCTCATCGCCGACGAACTGACCTCGAACGCGCTGCGCCACGGGGGCGCGCCCGTCGCCACGGCACTCGCCTCGCGCGGGGGCCAGTGGCTCCTCAGCGTCACCGACTCCTCCCTCGAGGTCCCGCCGGAGCCGGCCAAGGGCCGCGACCCCGGGCTCGGGGGCTTCGGGCTGTACCTGGTCGCCGACCTCTCGGCGCAGCACGGCTGGTCGCCCGGCGACGACAGCAAGACGGTGTGGGCCGTGGTCCACGCGGACCAGGACTGAGCCCGGGGACCTCCGGTCGGGGTCGTCCCCGTGCCCGCCAAGTGACCCGCGGGTAACCTGCGCCACATGTCGCTCGTCGAGCAGTTGGACACGGTCACCGACGCCTCAGCCGGCACGGTGGACCGCCACGCCACCACCCGGACCTTCGAGTCGACGAACCCCGCCAGCGGCGCGGTCGTCGGCGTCTTCCCGATCCACGACGCGGACGCCGTCGAGGAGACCGTCGAGCGGGCCCGCACGGCTGCCACGCAGTGGGCCGCCCTCGGCTTCGACGGGCGCAAGGAGCGGCTCTCGGCCTACCGCGGGTACCTCGCCCGGCGGATGAACGAGCTGGCCGACCTCGTGCACCGGGAGAACGGCAAGCCGCACGGCGACGCGATCCTCGAGATCACCCTGGCGATCGACCACCTCGCCTGGGCCGGCGCCCACGCCAGGAAGACCCTCGGCCAGCGCCGGGTCAAGGCGGGCATGCTCGCGGCCAACCACGCCGCCTACCTCGAGTACCAGCCGCTCGGTGTCGTCGGCGTCATCGGCCCGTGGAACTACCCGGTGTTCACGCCGATGGGCTCCATCGCCTACGCGCTCGCCGCGGGCAACGCCGTCGTCTTCAAGCCCTCGGAGTACACGCCCGCCGTCGGTGCGTGGCTGGCCGCCGCCTGGCGGGCCGCCGTCCCCGACGTCGCGGACGCCTTCCAGGTGGTCACCGGCTACGGCGAGACCGGCGCCGCGCTCTGCCGCGCCGGCGTCGGCAAGCTGGCCTTCACCGGCTCGGCGCCGACCGGCCGCAAGGTCATGGCCACCTGCGCGGAGACCCTCACCCCGGTGCTCATGGAGCTCGGCGGCAAGGACGCGATGATCGTCGACGACGACGCCGACGTGGTCGCCGCGGCCGACGCCGCGGTGTGGGGCGCGATGAGCAACGCCGGGCAGACCTGCATCGGCATCGAGCGCGTCTACGCCACCAGCGCCGTCTACGACCGGTTCGTCGCCGAGGTCACCGCGCAGGTCCGCACCCTGCGCCCCGGCTCCGACGACGAGGCCACCTACGGACCGATGACGATGCCCTCGCAGGGCGACGTCGTCCGCCGGCACGTCTCCGACGCCGCCGCGACCGGCCGGGTCGTCCGCGGCGAGGCCGACCCGAGCCTGTTCCCCAACGAGAACTACCTCGCGCCGGCCGTGCTGCTCGACGTCCCCGACACCTCCCCTGCCATCCGCGAGGAGACGTTCGGCCCGACGCTGGCCATCACCAGGGTGCGCGACGCCGAGGAAGCGCTCGAGCGCGCCAACGCCAGCTCCTACGGCCTCGCCGGCTCGGTGTTCTCCGGCAGTAAGGCGCGAGCCATGGACCTCGCGCGCCGGATGCGCAGCGGCATGACGGCGGTGAACTCGGTGCTCACCTTCGCCTCGATCCCCGCGCTGCCGTTCGGCGGCGTCGGCGAGAGCGGCTTCGGCCGGATCCACGGCGAGGACGGGCTCAAGGAGTTCACCCGCGCCAAGGCGATCACCCGCCAGCGGGTCGCGCTGCCGGTGAACCTGATGAGCTTCAGCCGGCCCGCATCGGCCACGGACGCGCTGGCCCGCGTGATGGGCGTGATCCACGGGCGCCACCGGTGAGCGGTGGAACGGACCCGGCGCTGGGCGACGCCGGGGAGTTCGACGTCGTCGTCGTCGGTGCCGGATCGGCCGGCTGCGCGCTGGCCGCCCGGCTGTCGGAGGACCCGACGCTGCGGGTGCTGCTGCTCGAGGCCGGCGGCTCGGACGACGTCCTCGAGGTGCAGATCCCCGCCGGCCTCTACAAGACCTGGCGCACCCGGCTGGACTGGAACTACACAACCGAGCCGCAACCCGGCCTCGACGGCCGCAAGCTGTTCTGGCCGCGGGGCAAGCTGCTCGGCGGGTCGTCGTCGATCAACGCGATGATCTACATCCGCGGGGCGCGCGCCGACTACGACGAGTGGGCCGAGCTCACCGGCGACGCGTCCTGGTCCTACGACCACGTGCTGCCGCTGTTCCGCCGCATGGAGGACAACGCCCGCGGCGCCGACCGCTTCCACGGCGTCGGTGGGCCGCTGCGGGTCGAGGACCTCCGGTCACCGCACCCGTGGACCCGCGCCGTCGTCCAGTCGGCGGTGGCCGCCGGCTATCCGCGCAACGACGACTTCAACGGCGAGACCCAGGAGGGCGTCGGCCAGTACCAGGTGACGCAGAAGCGGGGCCGTCGCTGGTCGTCGGCTGCCGCCTACCTGCACCCGGCGGAGCGCCGTCCGAACCTGACCGTGCGGACCGGCGCCCTCACCACCCGGGTGCTCGTGGAGGACGGCCGGGCGACCGGGGTGGAGTACCGCGCCGGCGGGCGGGTGCACACGGTGCGCGCCGCCCGCGAGGTGGTGCTCTCGGGCGGGGCGATCAACTCACCGCAGCTGCTGATGCTGTCGGGCATCGGCCCGGCCGATCACCTGCGCGAGGTCGGCGTCGACGTCGTCCACGACCTGGCCGGTGTCGGCGGCGGGCTGCAGGACCACCCGCTCGTGCCGATGGTCTACGACGTCCGCTCGGGCAAGTCGCTCCGGCTGGCCGAGACGCCGCTGAACATGGCGCGGTGGAAGGCGGCGGGACGGGGCCCCCTGACGTCCAACCTCGCCGAGGCGGGCCTCTTCACCCGCTCCTCCCCCGAGCTGGCCGAGCCCGACCTGCAGTACCACTTCCTGCCGGTGAAGTTCTGGAAGCAGGCGGAGATCGACCCCGACGTCGAGGCCTTCAGCACGCTCGTCGTGCTGGTGCACGTCCACTCGCGCGGCTCGGTGCGGCTGCGGTCGGCCGACCCCTCGTGGGCACCGGTGATCGACGCCGGCTACCTGACCGACGAGCGCGACCTCGAGGCGCTGGTGACCGGCGTGGAGAAGGCGCGGGACATCGCCGCCGTCGGCCCGCTCGCCTCGGTGCTGGCCCGTGAGTGGTCGCCGGGCAACGCCGTGCAGGGCCGCGACGCCCTGCGCGCGTCGGTGCGGGACACCCTCGAGTCGCTGTACCACCCGGTGTCGTCGTGCCGGATGGGCACCGACGACCAGGCCGTCGTGGACCCGCAGCTGCGGGTGCGCGGCATCGAGGGCCTGCGGGTGGCCGACGCCTCGGTGATGCCGACGCTGGTGCGGGGCAACACGAACGCGCCGACGATGATGATCGCCGAGCGCGCCGCGGACCTGATCCTGGGCCGCACCGTCGACCCCGCCCTCGCCGCCGCCGTCTAGCGAGACCTTCCGCGGACGCTCTGCCTCTGCCCACTCCGTGTGGGCAGAGTCAGAGCTGCGGCGAGGTAGCTCCTGGTCCGTTCAGCCGTGGGCCTGGGCGGCCGCCGCTTCCTGGGGGTCGGTCGGGAGCGCCGTCTCCGGAGGCGGCGGCGGGTTGCGGCGGATGGCGATCGACGCGGCCGCGGCCACCATGCAGAGCCCGCCGGCCAGGAACCAGGCCAGGTCGTAGGAGCCGGTGACGTCGCGGATGACGCCCCCACCGAACGCCGCGACCGCCGAGCCGAGCTGGTGCGAGGCGAAGACCCAGCCGAAGACGACAGGGGCGCGGGCGCCGAAGTGCTCACGGCACAGGGCCAGCGTGGGCGGGACCGTGGCCACCCAGTCGAGGCCGTAGAAGACGATGAACGCGATCATGCTGACGTGCAGGTCCGGCCCGAACAGGGGCGGCAGCAGGAACAGCGAGAACCCGCGCAGGCCGTAGTAGGCCAGCAGCAGAACCCGCGGGTCGACCCGGTCGGTGAGCCAGCCGGAGAAGACGGTCCCGGCGATGTCGAAGATGCCGACGACGGCCAGCAGGCCCGCCGCGGTCGTCACCGGCATGCCGTGGTCGTGCGCCGCCGGGATGAAGTGTGGCTGCACCAGGCCGTTGGTCGACATGCCGCAGATGAAGAAGCCGACGGCCAGGAGCCAGAACGGGCGGGACCTGGCGGCGACGACCAGGCCCTGGACCGCCGCGCGGGCGGCGCCGGTGCGCACCGGGTCGACGTCGTCGGCCGCCGTCCCGCCGTAGGGGACGACGCCGAGGTCGCGGGGCCGGTCGCGGAGCAGCCACGCCACCAGCGGCAGGACCGCGAGCGCGGCCGCCGTCGTCCCGAGGGACGCCGCCCGCCAGCCCCACTCCGAGTCGATCCAGGCGACCAGCGGGAGGAAGACCAGCTGCCCGGCGGCGCCACCGGCGGTGAGGATCCCGGACACCAGACCGCGCCGGGCGACGAACCAGCGACCGGTCACCGTGGCGACCAGCGACAGCGCCATCGAGCCGGCGCCCAGGCCGACGAGCACACCCCACAGCAGGAGCAGCTGCCAGCTCGCGGTCATGAAGACCGTCAGCCCGCTGCCGAGCGCGACCACGAGCAGCGCGGCCATGACCACCCGGCGGATGCCGAACCGCTCCATCAGCGCCGCCGCGAACGGGGCGGTCAGCCCGTACAGCGCCATGTTGATCGCCACCGCGGCCGAGATGGTCGAGACCGACCAGCCGAACTCCGCGCGCAGCGGGTCGATCAGCACGCCCGGCACCGCGCGGAAGGCGGCCGCACCGACGAGGGCCAGGAAGGTCACGGCGGCCACCCACCAGGCGGGGTGGATCCGGTACGTGCGCGGCGGGGCGAGAACGGTCACGGCGGAGAGCATGTCGGACGGCGGCGGGATCGAGCGAGTGGCCGGGCAGCCAACATGTGCAAGGATCCGGCCATGTCGTCGAAGGTCCGCCCGCCGCGCCACGAGGTCGTCGTCCTGGCCCTGCCGGAGACCATGGCCTACGAGGTGGGACTCCCCCACCAGTTCCTCGGCAGCGCCGCCGACGCCGAGGGCAACAAGCTCTACCGGGTGCGCGTGGCCGGCCTCGACGGCGGTCCGGTGCGGACCTCGGCGGGCTACTCGCTGCTCCCCGAGCACGACGCCTCGATCCTGGAGACCGCGCAGACCGTCGTCCTCCCGGGGGTGTACGGCACGTCGGCCATGACCGACGGCACGGTGCCGGCCGAGCTCGCGGACCTGCTGCACCGGACGGCCCAGCGATCGCGCCTGGTCTCGATCTGCACCGGCGCCTTCGTCCTCGCGGCCGCCGGCCTGCTCGACGACCGGCCGGCGACCACCCACTGGGTGCACGCGCCGGCCTTCGCCGCGCTCTTCCCGCAGGTGCACCTGGACCCCGACGTGCTGTTCGTGGACGACGGCGACGTCCTGACCTCGGCCGGCAACGCGGCGGGCATCGACCTGCTGCTGCACGTGATCCGGCGCGACCACGGCAGCGAGGTGGCCAGCCGCGTGGCCCGGCGCAGCGTCGTCGCCCCGTGGCGGGACGGCGGCCAGTCGCAGTTCATCGAGCGGCCGGTGCCCGAGCCGGGCGACTCCGGGACGGCGGCGACCCGCGCGTGGGCGCTGCAGCACCTCGGCGATCCGCTCACGCTCGCCGACCTCGCCCGACACGCCCGGATGAGCGTGCGCACCTTCACCCGGCGCTTCCGCGACGAGACCGGGCTGTCGGCCAGCCGCTGGCTCGTGCAGCAGCGGGTGGCCCTGGCCCGCAGGCTGCTGGAGTCCACCGACGTCCCGGTCGAGCGGGTCGCCGAGCAGGCGGGCTTCGGCACCACGGCGTCGATGCGTCAGCACCTGCATGCGGCCATCGGGGTGGCGCCCCTCGCCTACCGCCGCACCTACCGGGGTCCGGTCGCTCACCCGATGTGACGGGGGACTCCCCCTGGGTGGGACCACGCGGACGTGAACTCTGGTTGAGTACTACGTACCGGCGCCGCCCTCGCTCATCCTGAGCGGCAGGAATCGACGTCGGGCTGAGGCTGCGCCACCTTGGTGCGCCCGGCTGACCGACGTCTCGCCGACGATGCGAGCCCGCCCTGCCCCTGTGCAGACGTGCCGGCGCTCGCGCTCGCCGAGGTGCTCGTGCGGCCACTCGAGCGTCGAAGGACTCCATTGACCTCCATCAGCAACTCCCCTGCCTCCTCGTCCGACGGCGCCCCCCGGCGCCGTCGGGGTGGACGCGGCCGCGGCACCCGCCCGGCCGGTGAGCAGGGCCTGAACCAGAACCGCCCGGCGGCGGCGCCCGCGCCCGCCCCGGTCGTCGTCCCGGTCGGCGCGGACGCCACCGTGCTGCCGACCGACACCACCTTCGAGGCCCTGGGCGTTCCCGCCCCCCTCGTCGAGGTCCTCACCGGCAGCGGCATCACCGCGCCGTTCCCGATCCAGGTCGCGACGCTGCCCGACAGCCTCGCCGGCCGCGACGTCCTGGGCCGCGGCCGCACCGGCTCGGGCAAGACCCTGGCCTTCAGCCTCCCGCTGGTCGCCCGCCTCGCGGCGTCGGACAGCAAGCGGCAGCCCAGGCGCCCGCGCTCGCTGATCCTCGTCCCGACCCGCGAGCTGGCCAACCAGGTCGCGGCCGTCGTCGACCCGATGGCCCGCGCGCTCGGCATGAAGACGACGACGATCTTCGGCGGCGTCGGCCAGAACCCGCAGGTGCAGGCCCTCGCCGGCGGCATCGACGTGCTCATCGCCTGCCCCGGCCGGCTCGAGGACCTCATCGGGCAGGGGCACTGCGACCTCGGCGCCGTCGAGATCACCATCCTGGACGAGGCCGACCACATGGCCGACCTGGGCTTCCTGCCCGGCGTCAAGCGCCTGATGGACCGCACCCCGAAGGTCGGCCAGCGGCTGCTGTTCTCCGCCACCCTGGACAACGGCGTCGACGTGCTGGTCAGGCGCTACCTGAGCAACCCGGTGACGCACTCGGTCGACCCGGCCGTCGCACCGGTCAGCACCATGACGCACCACGTGCTGCAGGTGCAGAACGCCGACAAGGCCGAGGTCGTGCGCCAGCTCGCCTCCGGGCTCGGCCGCAGCGTGCTGTTCACCCGCACCAAGCACCAGGCCAAGAAGCTCGCCAAGCAGCTGACCGCGCAGGGCATCCCGGCGGTCGACCTGCACGGCAACCTCAGCCAGAACGCCCGCGAGCGCAACCTCGAGGCGTTCACCACCGGCGCCAGCCGGGTGCTGTGCGCGACCGACATCGCCGCCCGCGGCATCCACGTCGACGACGTCGCCCTGGTCGTGCACGTGGACCCGCCGGCCGAGCACAAGGCCTACCTGCACCGCTCCGGCCGCACGGCCCGCGCGGGTGCCGAGGGCGCCGTCGTCACGGTGTCGACGCCGGACCAGGCCGGCGAGGTCCGCAGCCTGGCCCGCCAGGCCGGGATCACGCCGAAGGTCAGCGTCGTCCGGCCGGGCGCGCCCGATATCGAGGCGCTGACCGGCCCGGCCGCGCCGCACGTCGAGCCGGCGCCGGTCGTCGAGCAGCCCCAGGGCAACGGCGGCGGACGTCGTCGCGGCGGCGGCTCGGGTCGCAGTTCCTCCGGCGGGGCCTCGTCCAGCGGCCGCAGCGGCTCGGGCATCGCCGGCAAGTCCGGCGGCTCCGGCCGGCCGAGCGGCCCGGCGCGCACCCGCGCCGAACTGGCCGCGCGTGCCGGCGGCTCGTCCGCCGCCTCGTTCAGCGCCCGCTCGCGGCGCGGCGGTCGCTGACCGTCGTCGACGCCGGTGGATCCACCTGGCCACCGGCTGTCGGCTACCTGTGAAGGATCTGTGAAGGGGTATCCGCGGGTCCTTCAAAGTTGCAGGATCTCGGCTCACAGCGGTGCCCGCCGTCGGGGCG
>DASQTE010000398.1:0-2281 GCA_035642035.1 Blastococcus sp. | reverse complement strand
GACGAGCTGACCGGCCTGCCCAACCGGGCGACCCTGCTCGACATGATCGCCGACGCCCTGGCGTCCGGCGCCCCGGACGCCCCTGGCACGGCCCTGCTGGTCCTGGACCTCGACGGCTTCAAGACCGTCAACGACTCGCTCGGCCACCAGCTCGGCGACCGGCTGCTGCGGCAGGTGGGGGAGCGGCTGACCGAGCAGGTCCGGCCCGGCGACGCGGTCGGCCGGCTGGGCGCCGACCAGTTCATCGTCCTGGCGCGCCAGTGCGACCAGGCCGAGGCCGCCGCGCTGGCGTTCCGGCTGCAGACGACGTTCAACCTCCCCTTCACCGCCTCGGGCATCTCGGTGCCGCTCTCGGCCAGCATCGGCGTCGCCGTCTCGCGCTCGGACGTCCGCGACCCGCACCAGCTGCTCAGCGACGCGGACGCCGCGATGTTCGCCGCGAAGAGCTCCGGCCGCGACCGGGTGCACCTGTTCTCCCCGGGGCTGCGGGAGGCGGCGCGCTGGCGGCTGGAGGTCGCGACCCGCCTGCGCGGCGACGCGATCGACCAGCTCGTCGTCCACTACCAGCCGGTGGTGCGCCTGGACAACGGCGCCGTCGAGGGCGTGGAGGCTCTGGTCCGCTGGCAGCACCCGGAGCGGGGCCTGCTGCCGCCGGACAGCTTCCTGTCGGTCGCCGAGGAGACCGGGCAGGTCATCCCGATCACGCGCTGGCTGCTCCGGGAGACGACCCGCAAGGCCGCCGAGTGGGCCGCGATGGGTCTGCCGCTGCGCATGTCGGTGAACGTGAGCGCCCGGCACTTCTCCGAGGAGACGCTGGTCCGCGACGTGCGGGTGGCTCTGCGCGACTCCGGGCTGCCGCCCGACCAGCTGGTGCTCGAGCTGACGGAGACCAGCGTCGCCGAGGACCCGACCCGGGCCGAGGACCAGCTGACCGTGCTGCGCAGCTTCGGCGTGCGGGTGGCGATCGACGACTTCGGGACGGGCTGGTCGTCGCTGGCCCAGCTGTTCGCCCTCCCGATCGGCACGCTGAAGATCGACCGCTCGCTGCTCAACGCCGCCGAGCGCGCCGTCGCGGGGGAGACCGGTGCGGTGCTGCACGCGATCGTCGAGCTCACCCGCACGCTCGGGATCCGGTCGGTGGCGGAGGGCGTCGAGACGCCGGAGCACCTGCGGATGGTCCGGGAGGCGGGCTGCGACATGGCCCAGGGCTGGCTGCTCGGCCAGGCGATGCCGGCGGAGGAGATCCCCCGGTTCGTGCGGTCGGTGCAGGCCGCGGGCGGCGACCTGTGCGCGCTGGCGGTCGCCGGCGACGCGGTCCCGCAGGCCGGGTGATCGTCCGCCGGACCGGCCGCCGGGCGACCGCGCCGGCGGGCCCGCCGCGGGCACCAGAGGCGCGTCCCCCGGTCCCGGAGCGCACGGCGGCGCGACCGGCGCGGCAGACTGCTCCCGTGCCCGACAGCCTCGACGCCGAACTCGCGACCCTCACCGAGGAGGAGCCGGTGTCCGCTCCGCCCTCGACGCTGCCCGCCCCCGCCGAGGCCGAGGGGCGGCAGCAGCCCGCGCTGGACCTGCTCATCTGGGACGCCCCCAACATCGACATGACTCTCTCCACGGTCATCGGGGCCCGGCCCACCGCCGCGTCGCGCCCGCGGTTCGACGCGATCGCCGCCTGGTTCGTCGAGGGTGCCGGTGATCCGTCGGCTCCCGGCGCCTCCGAGGTCGAGGCGTGCGTGTTCGCCAACATCCCGCCCCAGCCGGGCACGCTGCAGCGCTGGGTGGAGGCCCTGCGCGGCTTCGGGTACTCGGTGTTCGCGCGGCCGAAGTCGCAGCCCGACGACGACATCGACCAGGACATGCTCGACCACATCGCCGTGCGGGCGCACAGCCACCGGCTGCGCCGGCTGGTGGTGTTCTCCGGCGACGGGCGCAACTTCGCCGAGCCGCTGGAGCAGCTGGTCCGCGAGGGCACGCACGTCGTCGTCGTCGCCTTCAGCGAGGTGGCCGGCTACGCGATCAGCTCGGACCTGCTGGAGTTCATCGACATCGAGGACGTCCCCGGGGCGTTCGTCGAACCGCTGGACCGCGTGCGCCTCGACGCGCTGCCGTCGGACGGCGCCTGGCTGCGGCCGACCCGCAGCCTGCGGGACTTCGTCAGCAGCTTCAACGCCCGCCGGGACCGTTGACCCGCGCGCCGGGTGGCGACCTGGTCGCCCGGCTCGGCGGCGACGAGTTCCTGCCCCCCGGCCTAGCGGCCGCCCTGGCGCAGCATCTCGATCGCCTT
>DASQTE010000397.1:0-8232 GCA_035642035.1 Blastococcus sp. | reverse complement strand
CCTCAACTACGTCAAGCTCGACGGCGAGGTCGGGATCATCGGTAACGGCGCCGGGCTGGTCATGAGCACCCTCGACGTCGTCGCCTACGCCGGTGAGGACTTCGGCGGCGTCAAGCCGGCCAACTTCCTCGACATCGGCGGCGGCGCCTCGGCCGAGGTCATGGCCAACGGCCTGCACATCATCCTGGGCGACCCGGCCGTGAAGAGCGTCTTCGTCAACGTCTTCGGGGGGATCACCGCCTGCGACGCCGTGGCGAGCGGCATCGTCCAGGCCCTGCAGATCCTCGGCGACGAGGCGACCAAGCCGCTGGTCGTCCGGCTCGACGGCAACAACGTCGAGGAGGGCCGGCGCATCCTCGCCGAGGCCAACCACCCCCTGGTGACCGTGGTCGACACGATGGACGGCGCCGCGCGCCGGGCCGCCGAACTCGCCGCCTGATCAAGGACCCTTCCTCCCCACCCCTCGCAGGCTCGGGGCGGGCCCCGGGAAGGGGCCGCTCCGTCCACTCCTGAGACAGGACACCAGACAGATGTCGATCTTCCTCAACGAGAACAGCAAGGTCATCGTCCAGGGCATGACCGGCTCCGAGGGCAGCAAGCACACCCAGCGCATGCTCGCCTCGGGCACCGCCATCGTCGGTGGTGTCAACCCGCGCAAGGCCGGCACGACCGTCGACTTCGACGGCGCCAGCGTCCCGGTGTTCGGCGGCGTGGCCGAGGCCATGAAGGAGACCGGCGCCGACGTCAGCGTCATCTTCGTGCCGCCGCCGTTCGCCAAGGCCGCGGTCATCGAGGCCGTCGACGCCCAGATCGGGCTCGCCGTCGTCATCACCGAAGGCATCCCGGTGCACGACTCGACCTACTTCTGGGCGCACGCCCAGGGCGGCTCGACCCGGATCATCGGCCCGAACTGCCCCGGCCTGATCAGTCCCGGACGCTCGAACGCCGGCATCATCCCGGCCAACATCACCCAGGCCGGGAGGATCGGGCTGGTCAGCAAGTCCGGCACGCTGACCTACCAGATGATGTACGAGCTGCGGGACATCGGCTTCTCCACCGCCGTCGGCATCGGTGGCGACCCGGTCATCGGCACCACGCACATCGACTGCCTCCAGGCGTTCCAGGACGACCCGGAGACCGAGGCCATCGTGATGATCGGCGAGATCGGGGGCGACGCCGAGGAGCGGGCCGCCGACTTCGTCAAGGCCAACGTGACCAAGCCCGTCGTCGGCTACGTCGCCGGCTTCACCGCCCCCGAGGGCAAGACGATGGGCCACGCCGGCGCCATCGTCTCCGGCTCGGCCGGCACGGCGCAGGCCAAGAAGGAGGCCCTCGAGGCCGCCGGTGTGCGTGTGGGCAAGACGCCGTCGGAGACCGCGCGCCTCATGCGGGAGATCGTCGGCTCCTGACGCCGAGGAAAGCCGCTCCACCGCTGCCCGGTGTCCCTCTTCTGGGGACACCGGGCAGCGGTGTCTCCGGCGCCCTGCGAAGATCACGTTCGGACGACGACGCGCGAGGCGACGTTGCCCGCGCCGTGCGCGCGCAGCCACGATGCGCCTCGCACACCCGACGCTCTGCGAGGAGCCCTGAGATGACCTCCAGCCAGCCTCCCCAGCCGCCCTCGGGTGAGCCGCCGGAGCAAGGGCGCCCGCAGCAGCAGCCGCCCGGCCAACCTTCGTACGGGCAGCCCACGCCGATGCACGGCACCCCGCCGGTTCCCGGCTCCCACCCCCAGCCCGCGTCCCAGCCCCCGCCGCCCGGGTACGGGCAGCCCCCGCCGGGCTACGCACCCCCGCCGCCCGGGTACGGGCAGCCGCCGGGTTACGGCCCGCCGCCGGGTTACGGCCCGCCCCCGGGCTACGGGCAGCCGCCGGCCCCGCAGGCCGGTCACGGCCAGCCCGGTTACGGCCAGCCCGGCTACGGCCAGCCCGGGCACGGCCAGCCCGGGTACGGGCAGCCCGGCTGGGGTCAGCCGCACACCTACGGACGCCCCGCCGGCAACGGCTTCTCCTTCGACATCAAGCGGCTGAAGATCGCCGACTACGTCATCGCCGTCCTGACCGTCCTGTACTTCGTCTGGGCGCTCTTCCCGTGGGAGACCTTCGGGGACGACTTCTTCAGCTTCAGCCGCAGCGGGTTCGACTTCAGCAACGTGACGTCGGCGTTCGTGCTCCTGGTCCTGGCGACGGCGTGGGCGCTGGTCCCGGCCTTCGTCGACCTCCGGCTCGGCTTCCCGCGGTCGTGGGTGACCGTCGGACTCGCGGCGCTGGCCTGGCTGCTGACGTTGTTCGCCTGGCTGGAGAGCATGGACACCGGCTTCACCGTGTGGCCGCTGCTCGGCTTCCTGACGGCGACCGCGATCCTGGTGGTTGCCGGTCTGGCGCTGATCCCCGAGATCCGCAACCGGCCGGCCCTGCCCAGCGGCGTGGCCAACGCGGCGCAGTGGGCGAACCAGCCGGCCCTCGACTTCGGCCAGCGGCCCGGTGGTCAGCAGCAGGGTGGTCAGCAGCCCTCCTACGGTCAGCAGACCCCCGGCCAGCAGCAGCCCTACGGCCAGCCGGGTGCGGGGCAGCACGGTCCCGGGCAGGGCTACGGCCAGCCCGGCCAGCCGTACGGCCAGCCGGGCCAGCCGTACGGGCAGCCGGGGCAGCAGCCGTACTCGCCCCCGCCTCCGCCGCCGCCCGCCGCGACACCCCCGCCGCCGGCGGCGGGTGGATCGACCGCGTCGGGTGAGGGTTCGGGCACTCCCGGTTCCGGCGAGCGGCCTCCCGCCTGATCGAGGCGCCGGGGCCGCCCGATATCGGTATCGGTCCCGGCGCGTGCGGCCGCCTCCACGGCCTCTTCTTGCGAGAGTGGGGACGTGGTCTCCCTGCTCGCTCGCCTGCCCCGGGTCGGCCGCGCGGGCGCGCTGCCGCTCGTCGGTCTCGCCGGGGCGGCGTCGCTGGCGGTCGGCGCGGCCGCTCTCGCCGGCTTGGGCCTCGCGCTCGTCGTCGTCCAGACCCTCGACCCCGTCGGGGGTCAGTCCGTCGGCGACTCCGTCGTCCTCGCGGGCCGCCTGCTGCTGCTCGCCCAGGGCGGTGAGCTCGGCATCGCCTCCGGCCCGCTCGTGCTCGCCCCGCTGCTGCTCACCCTCGGCCTCGCCTGGGGGTTCTCGCAGGCCGGACGGGGGATCGCCCGCCTGCGCACCCCGATGTCCAGAGGCGACGCCGCCCGCACGGTCGGGATCGTGACCGCGGTCCACGGGCTCCTCACCGTGGCGCTCGCCCTCGCCGTCGACGCCCCCGACGCCCGCGTCGGCCTCCTGCGCACGGCGGTCGGCGCCACGGTCCTGGCTGGAGCCGCCACAGGGTGGGGCGTGGCGCGCGAGTCGGGACTGCTCGACGCCCTCCTCGAGCGCGGCCCGACGCGGGCCGTCCTGCGCGGGGTGCTCGCCGGGCTGCTCGCCGCGCTCGCGATGTGCACCGCGGTGGTGGCGGTCGCGATCGTGTCCGACGCCGGCGGGTACGCGGCGCTCTCGAGCTCGCTCGGGGGTGCGGGCGCGAGTGCGGTCGGCCTCGTCGGACTGGCGCTGCTCCTGCTCCCCAACGCATCGGCCGCGGTGCTCGGCCTCGCGGCGGGCCCGGGCTTCCACGTCGGCTCCGGCACGCTGGTGTCGGTGCACGGGGTGACCCTCGACGCCGTCCCGGCCCTGCCGATGCTCGCGGCCCTGCCCGACACCCAGGCGGTCCCGCTGATCGCGTTCGTGTCCCAGGTGATCCCCGCGGTCGCGGGCCTGGTCGCCGGGACGACGGTCGGCCGCCGACTGGGCGACGACGGCGGCGGCTCGGTGGTTGCCGGCCTGGTCGGGATCCTCACCGGCGTGCTGCTCGGGGTGGCCGGCGGAGTGCTGGCCTGGCTGGGCGGGGGCTCGCTGGGCGACGGCGCGCTCGCCGAGGTGGGCGCGTTCCCGATCGCCACGGGCATCGCCGTCGCCGCCCAGGCCGGCATCGCAGCGGCCGTCGCGGCGGCCGTCACCCGCTGGCGCGCGCTGGGCTGAACCGCCCTGCCGGAACCGTCCGGGGCCGCCGCTAGTGTCGTCCGCGTGCCCGCACCCGAGCCCGTCGAGCGGGCCCGTGTCGCCGTCCTGCTGTCCGGGACCGGGTCACTGTGCGCGGCCCTGCTCGCCGCGACCGACGATCCGGCCTACCCGGCCGAGGTGGTCGTCGTCGGCAGCGACCGGGCGGCCGACGGGCTCGAGCACGCGCGGCGGCGCGGCATCCCGACGTTCACCTGCGCGCTGCGAGAGCACCCCGACCGGGCCGCCTGGGACCGCGCCCTGGCCGGCGCGCTGGCCGCGTACCGGCCCGACCTCGTCGTCTCCGCGGGCTTCATGAAGCTGGTGGGCCCGGCCGTGCTCGAGGCCTTCGGCGGCCGGCTGATCAACACGCACCCGGCGCTGCTGCCCGCCTTCCCCGGCGCCCACGCCGTGCGGGACGCTCTCGCGGCCGGGGCCACGGTGACGGGCGCGACCGTCCACCTGGTCGACGCCGGGCTCGACACCGGCCCGGTGCTCGCCCAGCGGGAGGTCGCCGTCCGGCCGGACGACGACGAGGCCAGCCTGCACGAACGGATCAAGGACGTGGAGCGCGAGCTCCTGGTGGAGACGGTGGCGCAGCTCGTCACCGCCGACCTGACGAGGAAGAGCGACCGATGAGCGACCGCACTCCGATCCGCCGCGCCCTGCTGGGCGTCTACGACAAGACCGGGGTCGAGGAGCTGGCCGCCGGCCTCGCCGCCGCCGGCGTCGAGCTGGTGAGCACCGGGGCGACGGCCCGCCGCATCGCCGACGCCGGCATCCCGGTCACCCCCGTCGAGCAGGTCACCGGCTTCCCCGAGTGCCTGGACGGCCGGGTGAAGACGCTGCACCCCGCCGTGCACGCGGGGATCCTGGCCGACCGGCGGAAGGCCGACCACGTGGCCCAGCTGGACGAGCTGGGCATCGCGCCCTTCGACCTGGTCGTGGTCAACCTCTACCCGTTCACCGAGACGGTCGCCTCCGGCGCGAGCCCCGACGAGTGCGTCGAGCAGATCGACATCGGCGGGCCGGCCATGGTGCGGGCGGCGGCCAAGAACCACCCGTCGGTCGCCGTCGTCGTCGATCCCGCCCGCTACGCCGACGTCCTCGAGGCCGTCGGTTCCGGCGGCTTCACCCTCGCCCAGCGGCAGAAGCTGGCCGCCGCGGCGTTCCGGCACACCGCCTCCTACGACATCGCCGTCGCCTCCTGGCTGGGCAACGTCGTGGCGCCGGACGACGAGAGCGGCTTCCCCGCGTGGGTGGGGGCGAGCTGGGAGCGGGCCGACGTCCTGCGCTACGGCGAGAACCCGCACCAGGGGGCCGCGCTGTACCGCGGCTGGCAGCCCGGCCTGGCGCACGCCGAGCAGCTGCACGGCAAGGAGATGTCCTACAACAACTTCGTCGACACCGACGCCGCCTGGCGGGCCGCGCACGACCACGACGACCCGTGCGTCGCGATCATCAAGCACGCCAACCCGTGTGGGATCGCCGTCGGCACCGACATCGCCTCGGCGCACCGCAAGGCCCACGCCTGCGACCCGATCTCCGCGTTCGGCGGCGTGATCGCCGCCAACCGCGAGGTCGACCTGACGATGGCCGAGCAGGTCGCCGAGGTCTTCACCGAGGTCGTCGTCGCGCCGTCGTTCACCGACGACGCCGTGCGGGTGCTGACCGGCAAGAAGAACATCCGGCTGCTGCGCCTCCCGCACCTGCCGGCGCCGGGGGCCGAGATGCGGCCGATCAGCGGTGGCCTGCTGCTGCAGGTCAAGGACCGGCTCGACGCCCCGGGCGACGACCCCACGACGTGGACGCTCGCCACCGGCGAGCCGCTGGACGCCGCGGGCCTCGACGACCTCGTCTTCGCCTGGCGGTCGGTGCGGGCCGTGAAGAGCAACGCCATCCTGCTGGCGCACGACCGGGCCACTGTCGGCGTCGGCATGGGGCAGGTCAACCGGGTCGACGCCGCCCGGCTGGCGGTCTCGCGCGCGGGGGAGCGGGCCACCGGCTCGGTCGCGGCGTCCGACGCGTTCTTCCCGTTCGCCGACGGGCTCCAGGTCCTGCTCGAGGCCGGGGTGCGGGCCGTCGTCCAGCCGGGCGGGTCGGTGCGGGACGAGGAGGTCGTCGCCGCGGCGGCCGCCGCCGGCGTCCCGCTGTACCTGACCGGCACCCGCCACTTCGCCCACTGATGGCGGCGCAGCGCCACTCGTCGCGGCCGCACCTGGGTCCGCCGGAGGCGGGCGCGGAGGTCGAGGGCGAGGACTTCGCCCGCGTCGACTGGTGGGGCGCCGAGCTGGACGGCGTGACGTTCACCCGCTGCCGGTTCGACGACGCCGGGCTGGAGGAGCTGGTCACCCGGCGCTGCGTGTTCGACCAGTGCGTGCTCACCGGGGTGCGCATGGGCGGCTCCCGGCACCTCGGGTCGGCGTTCCTGTCCTGCCGGTTCGACCGGGCCAAGCTGATCGACGTCACCTGGGACGGCTGCAAGCTCACCGGCTCGCAGTTCCCCGGCGCCCAGCTACGGCCCATGACGGCGACCGAGTGCGACTGGAGCTACGCCGCACTGCGCGGCGCCGACCTCTCGGCGCTGGACCTGTCCGGCCAGCGGTTCAGGGAGGCCGACCTCACCGACGCCGACCTGCGCGGCACCGATCTCACGAACGCGAACCTGGACCGCGTCCGCCTGCAGGGCGCCAAGCTGCGCGGCGCCGACCTGTCGGGCGCGTCCACGGACGAGATCAACTGGCGGTCCTTCGAGCTGACCGGCGTGCGGCTCGACCTCGCCCAGTCCGTCCAGTTCACCCGCGCCCACGGCGCCCTGGTCGGCGACTAGGGGGCGTACTTCCTGCCGGTGAGCAGGGCCTTGAGGCTGCCGAGCAGGCCGAGGACGCCGACGGCGATCCCGCACCAGAAGCCCGGACCGAAGAACCCGAGGTCCCAGCCCGCGTCGACCAGCGGCACGAGCAGGCCCGCGATCACCGCACCGCTGACGAGCAGGCCGAGCAACCCGAGGAACCGGTGGCTGCGCAGCGGCAGCCACATCAGGACGCCCAGCACGAACAGGACGCCGCCGCCGAGGACGATCGCCAGCGGCTGCCACATCCCGGTGTCGACGATCCCGCCGAGGTCGTCGAAGCCCTGGCGGACCAGGCCCCAGCCTGACACGTCGTCGCCGTCGATCCAGTCCAGGATCAGGCTGATGGCCGCGGCGATCCCGGCGAGGATGAGCAGCAGGCCGCCCAGGCTCTCGGGGCCCCGGAGCGCGACGGGCTTCGCGGAGTAGTCCGGCGCCGTGTACCCCGCGTCGGCCCTCTGGGACGGCGGGTAGGCGGTGGACCCGGTGGACGGCGCGGGTTCGCGCTCGGTCATCGACATACCTCCGGCGGTCGGCGGGCGCGGGACGCGCTGCTGCCGGAGCGTAGGTCCGCGCAGTCCTCCGTGGGGGCCCTCGGGCAGACTGTCCGACGTGCCCGCGACGATCCTCGACGGCAAGGCGACCGCGGCGGCGATCCGCGGCGAACTCACCGAGCGGGTGGCCGCCCTCGCCACGGCCGGCCACCGCCCCGGACTGGGCACCCTGCTGGTCGGTGACGACCCGGGCAGCCGCTGGTACGTCAACGCCAAGCACTCCGACTGCGCGCAGGTGGGCATCGCGAGCATCCAGCGCGAACTCCCGGCCACGGCCAGCGAGGCCGACGTCCTGGCCGTCGTCGAGGAGCTCAACGCCGACCCGGCCTGCACCGGCTACATCGTCCAGCTGCCCCTGCCCGCGGGCATCGAGGAGAGCACCGTCCTCGAGGCGATGGACCCGGGCAAGGACGCCGACGGTCTCCACCCGGTGAACCTGGGCCGGCTCGTGCTGAACGTGCCCGGGCCGCTCCCGTGCACCCCCGTCGGCATCGTGGAGCTGCTCCGCCGGTACGACGTGCCGATCGCGGGTGCGGAGGTCGTCGTCGTCGGCCGCGGGATCACCGTCGGGCGACCGCTGGGGCTGCTGCTCACCCGGCGGACGGAGAACGCCACCGTGACGCTCTGCCACACCGGCACACGCGACCTCGCCGCGCACGTCCGCGCCGCCGACGTCGTCGTGGCCGCCGCTGGTGTGCCGGGTCTGGTCACCGCAGGCATGGTCAAGCCGGGTGCCGCCGTCCTGGACGTGGGTGTCAGCCGGGTCGACGGCA
>DASQTE010000396.1:0-9275 GCA_035642035.1 Blastococcus sp. | reverse complement strand
GCCCACGGTGATGGCATCCATGGCCGGGTGGTACCCGCCGATCGCCGCGCCAGACGCGGACGGGCTGCCCGGCGCTCCTCCTCAGCCGGCCCGGCCCCAGCCCAGCCAGTCGAGCGCCTCCGCCGCGATCTCCGGCGGGATGGTGTGCCCGCCGGGGAACTCGCGGTAGGTCACGTCGTACCCGTCGTCCTCCAGCGCGGGGACGATCCGCCGGCTGGTCCGGCCGATCGGCAGCACGTCGTCGGCCTCGCCGTGGGAGACGAACACGCGAGGCCGGCCGGAGCGGCCGGCCGGGGGGACGAATCCCGGGGAGAACGCCACCACGCGGCCGAAGAGCCGCCCGTTGGCCAGTCCGAGGCCCAGCGCGTACGACGCGCCGTCGGAGAACCCGGCGACCGCGAGACGCTCCGGGTCGACCCGCACCATGGTGGAGACCGCCGCCAGGGCGCGGTCGATGAGGGCGACGTCGGGTCCGTAGCCGCCGCGGATGGCGTCCCAGGTGGTGCTGCCCGAGGCGGGTGCCAGCAGCAGCAGGCCCCGCTCGTCGGCGACCGGCTGCAGCAACGACAGACCCGACGCGGCCGAGCCTCCGGCGCCGTGCAGGGAGATCAGCAGCGGAGCCGCCCGACCGGCCTCGAGGCCTGGGGGAACGTGCAGGAGCGGGTCCCGGGCGGTGGTCAGGCCGAGCGGGTGATCACCCGGCTGCAGGGGGTCGGGCGGGTGCTCCGAGGCGTCCCGCGGGCGGAACGTCAGCCGGGCGGCGCGGTCGCCGGTCATCCGGCCCTCCCCTCCCGGCACGGCGCAGCCGGCCAGCAGTGCCCCGACGGCGAGACCGCCTCCGACCCCGAGGACCTGCCGACGCGTCCACACCGGCGCCTGCCGGGGCACCGTCCGGTCACCGCCGGCCGTCGTTGACGGCGGCCCAGAAGGCGGACCGGACGCCGTCGGCCCCCCAGGCGTTCGGCTCGATGAGGTTGCAGAACCACAGGTCACGCTCCACCGGCCGCGGTTCCCGGCGGGACGGGTCCCCGGCGAGCAGGCCGTGCCCCTGGAACGCCGCTGCGATCTCGGCCACGACGGCACCGTGGGCCGCAGCCGCCGCGCGCAGCGTGTCGTTGAGCTCCGCGAGGACCGCCACCGCGTCGGGCCACGGAGGCAGCCCGAGCCGCACGGCGTCCCCGGTGCCGTCGCTGGGGTCGTAGACGGTCCCCACCGCGATCCGCGCCGCCGGCGCCGTTCCGGCGAGCTCCGCCAGCACGAGGTCGACGGCGGCGCGCACCGCGGCGATCACGCCGAGGGCCGCGTCGGTGTCCCCGTAGGCGCCGAGGAGGTCGTTGCCACCGATCGTCAGCGTGACCACCGTGGGGCGGAATCCGAGTGCCCGGAACCGCGGGAGCTGGCTCTGCACGAGGGTCCTGGTGGTGGCGCCGTCCGTGGCCAGCAGCGCAAAGGTCGTGCCGGGGTCGAGCGTGCGGAGGTCCCGTCCCCGCCACTCGGGGAAGTCCTCGTCGCGGTTGGCGAAGAACAGGCTGGCCCCGCCCCGCCCGGGGCCGCCCGAGTAGTCGTCGATCGAGATGGAGTCACCGAGCGCCACGTAGGCGGTGGCCTCCGATCCCGGCATCCGTCCATCGTGCGCGCCGGGCTCCACTCGTGCCCGCGCAGGGCCTGCTCCGTACTCTCGGCCCGTGGGTGGGCCTCGCACGCCGGCTCAGGTCTACCGGGACTTCGCTGCGGCGGAGGACGCCGGGACGTCGCCGCTCAACGCGCGCGTCGCCCTCGCCCTGAGCGGGTCCGACGAGGCGCTGCGGGCGCTCGAGGCGGTCCCCGCAGGCAGGCGGCAGCCGCCGCTGGTCCTCGCCGCGCTGCACGACCTCGCGCTCGCCGGGCGCGCTCCGGCGCTCGCCGCGGCCTACGCCGCCGGGGACGGCGACGCCGCCGCCGTCGCGGCGGTCGATACGCTGCTGCGGATGACCGCCGCGGTCGTGGCCACCGCCGCGCGCCGGCGGGTGCGGACCGTCGACAGCGGGCGCTGCGCGGTGCTGCACCCGCTCGTCGCCGAGGCCGCGTGCCGCGCGGGCGCGGACGCGGTCGGGCTGATCGGCGTGGCGTCGTCCGCGGGGCTCGATCTCCACGTCGACCGCGTCGGCATCTCGTACTCCGACGGCACGTCGCTGGGCGACCCGTCGTCGGCCGTGCAGCTGTCGTGCTCGGTCGTGGGCGACCGGCCCGTGCCGGCGCGGGCCGTACCCGAGGTCGTCGCCCGGGTCGCCGTCGACCCCGACCCCGTCGACGGGACCGCCGCGGACGACGCCCGCTGGCTGCGCGCCTGCCTGGGACCGGACCAGCCGGAGCGGCTCGCCCGCCTCGAGGCGGCTCTGGCGCTGCTGGCGACGGCCCCTCCGCTGCTGCTGCCGGGCGACCCGCTCGAGGTGCTGCCCGACGCCGTCGCCCGGGTGCCCGCGACTGCGCTGCCCGTCGTCACCACGGCGTGGGCGCTGTCGACCCTCTCCCTCGAACGCCGCCTGCGCTTCCTGCACCGCCTCGTCGAGGCGGCGGCGGGCCGGCCGGTGGCCTGGGTGTCGGCGGAGGGGGTGGGGGTGGCGCCGGCGGTCCCGACGCTGGGCGACCGCCGCGCCTCCGGCCACAGCATCCTGGGCGTCGCCGTGTTCGACGGGCCGGCGCTGCACGCCGAGGCCGTGGGCCGCTGCTGGTCGCGGGGCCGCCTGCTGTCGTGGCTCGCCGGGTCCTGACGGACGCGACGGGGCCCCACGGTCTCCCGCGGGGCCCCGTCGGCGTCTCAGTGGCCGGCGAGCGCAGGCTCCCCCGCGGCCGTCGGCCTCGCGAGCCGGACGGCCACGGCCGCCACCACGGCCACCGCACCGAGGACGGCGAGCGCCGCCGCCAGCCCGGTCAGGGCGCCGGAGAGGCCGAGGACCACCAGCGGGCAGACGAACTGCCCGATGAACAGCGCCGACGTCCAGACGCCGGTGGCCCGGCCGCGCTGCTCGAAGGTGAGCGCGCCCAGGGCCCAGGTGAGCAGCGAGGGCAGGAGCAGCCCGTTGCCGAACCCGGTGACGACCGCCGTGACGACCACCAGCGGGACCGACGGCGCCAGCGCGAGGCCGATCAGGCCCAGGCCCGAGATGCCGAACGCGAGCGGCACGAGGGTCGCCGGACCGAGCTTCGCCAGCCGGCCGAACAGGAATGCGCCGACGGCGGTCCCCAGCGAGGCGACCGCGCTGACCGCGCCGATCGTCGCCGGCGAGTCGATGCCGATGTCGTCGAGCTTGAACGACAGCTCGACGATGAGCACGTAGAAGACCAGGCCGCCGAGCAGGGTGACGCCGACCGGCGCGGCGAGCTGCCGCCAGGGCAGCGCCGGGAGCTTGCCGGTGCGCGCCTGCGCCTGGGGCGCGGGCTGCCAGATGTGGCGGGCCGCGAAGTAGGCGAGCGGCAGGCTGACGGCGTACAGCCAGAACGGCGTCCGCCAGTTCTCCGCACCCAGGGCGCCGCCGAGGGCGAAGAACAGCGTGGCCGCGACCGTCGTGAACACGACCTGCAGGCCGAAGTAGCGGTCGCGCTGGGAGCCGTGGAAGTAGTCGGCCAGCAGCGTGGTGCAGCAGGTCATGATCGCCGCCTCGGTGAGGCCGACCAGGACGCGGCTGACCACGATCAGCTCCAGCGACGGCAGCCACAGCGGTGCGGTGCCGACGAACGCGTAGGCGACCAGCGCGCCGACCAGCAGCCGCTTGCGGCCGACGCGGTCGACGATGCGTCCGGCGATGGTGGCCGTGAGCCCGATGACCAGGGCGGGGGCGGTGAGCACGATCGGGGTCAGCGCCTCGACCCCCGGCGTGCCCGCGAAGGCGTCCTCGATCCGGGGCAGGACGGGCGCCAGCAGCACGGCGCCGAGGACGGCGAGGCAGCTGGAGAGGAGCAGCACCAGCGCCTGCGGGCGGCCCGCGGGCCGGCCGGTGGCGGGGTCGATGGCGACCTCGCCGGCGAGGGGTTCCTCCGCCGGCCGTTCAGGGCTCAGGACGTTCTCCGACACGGGCGTCTCCGTCGACAGGGGTGCCGGTCCCGGTGACCGGCATCACTGGGCGGAAAGTGTCAGGACGCCGGGGGCCGAGCGGAAATCACTTCTTCTGCTGGTCACCATCAGTCAGGTCGATACCCGCAGGGCGCCCCCCGACGGCGAGCTCGGCCGCCCGCAGGACGAGGTCGCGCAGGTAGGCGTGCTCGGGGTCGTCGTCGAACACCGGGTGCCACCACATGGCCTCGATCAGCGGGCCGGCGTCGAAGGGGACGGGCAGGGCGCGGATGCCGGTGTCCAGCGGCAGCTGGTCGACCAGCCGGCGCTGCAGCAGCGCGATCCGGTCGCTGCCGGTGATCAGCGCGGGGACGGTCAGGAAGCTCTCGTTGACCACCTGCACCCGCGGCTCGATGCCGAGCATCCGCATCTGCCGCGCGGCCGGCGTCGACGCCGTCTGCCCGTGGTAGGTGGCCACCCACGGCAGGGTCTCGAGGTCCTCCACCGTGAGCCCCTCCTCCACGACGGGGTTCCCGGCCGCCACGACGCACACCCACTCGTCGCGGTAGAGGTCCCGGTGCGACAGGTCGCTCACGAAGCCGTGCGGCAGCAGCAGGAGGTCGGCGGTCAGGAGCACCTGGTCGGCCCGCTCCACCATCGCCGGTGAGTGCGGGGTCAGCCGCAGCCGGGTGTGCGGGGCCTCCTCGGCCAGCAGCTCGGCGACCGTGTCCCCGAGGATCGCGACGACGTAGTCGCTCACCAGCAGCGTGAACTCGCGGGTCGAGGACGCCGGGTCGAACTCCGGCTGGGCCGCGAACACCCGCTCGACGCCGGACAGGGCGATCCGGGTCAGCTCCTTGAGCTGCACCGCCAGCGGGGTGAGCCGGTACTCGTTGCCGACCCGGGTGAGCAGCTCGTCGCCGAAGTGCCGGCGCAGCCGCGCCAGCGACGCCGACAGGGCGGGCTGGCTGAGCCCCATCTGCGCGGCGGCCCGCGTGACGCTGCGCTGCTGGAGCAGGGCGTCGAGGGACACGAGCAGGTTGAGATCCAGGCTCGCGAGGTTCACAACAGCACGGTATCGACGTCGGTGATGCCCGTCATCAGACATCTCCTCTTCCCTCACCCCTGTGGGCTGCACCACTGTCGGGAGCGTGCACCAGTCCCCCGAGAGCCTCGACCGCACCGATCCCGAGGGTGCCATCGCCGCCGCGGCGAAGCGCTGCTCCAACTGGGGCCGGTGGGGCGCCGACGACGTCCTCGGCACCCTGAACTTCCTGAGCCCGGCCAAGCGGCGCGAGGGCGCGGCCCTGGTCCGCCGCGGCGCGAGCTTCTCACTCTCCCAGTCCTTCGACATGGACGGCCCGCAGAAGGGCTGGCGCCGCCGCACCAACCCGGTGCACACCATGCTCGACACGGGCACCGACGCCGAGCGCGGCGTGCAGGGCTTCCCGCACGGCATCGGCGGCGCCGACGACGTCATCTCCATGCCGCTGCAGGCCTCCACCCAGTGGGACGGCCTCGGCCACATCTTCGACCACGGCAACGCCTGGAACGGCCGTCGCGCCGGCGACGTCGTCACCAGCCTCGGCGACTCGGTCACCGGCATCGAGACCGTCGCCGGGCTGATCGCCGGCCGCGGGGTGCTGCTCGACGTCGGCCGGGCGATCGGCACCGACGGCGAGCTGCCCGACGGCTTCGCCATCACCGCCGAGCACCTCGAGGCCACCATCGCCGCCCAGGGCGAGTCGTCCCGCATCGGCCGCGGCGACCTGGTGGTCGTGCGGACCGGCCGGCTGGCCCGCGCCCGCCGGGAGGGCTGGGGCGACTACGCCGGCGGCGACTCCCCCGGCCTGTCCTTCACCACCGCCGACTGGCTCTACGGCAGCGAGATCGCCGGCATCGCGACCGACACCTGGGGCTTCGAGGTGCGGCCCAACGAATTCGACGTCGCCTTCCAGCCGCTGCACCAGGTGGCCATCCCGAACATCGGCCTGTTCATCGGCGAGATGTGGGACCTCGACGCGCTCGCCGCCGACTGCGCCGAGGACGGCCGCTACGACTTCTGGCTCACCGCCGCCCCCCTGCCCGTGACCGGCGCCGTCGGCGCCCCGGTCAACCCGATCGCCGTCAAGTAGTAGGACGAAGGAGTCCCTCCGTGCCCGCAGTCAGCAGCGCGCTCGTCGTCGGCAGTGGTCTCGCCGGCGCCGCGACCGCGATCCACCTCGCCAAGGCCGGCGTCGCCGTCGACCTGATCGAGATCAAGCCCGACGTCGCAGCCCTCGGTTCCGGCATCACGCTCCAGGGCAACGCGCTGCGCGAGCTGCGCTCCCTCGGCGTCTGGGAGCAGGTGCTGGCGGCGGGCTACCCCTTCGACACCACCGGGATCCGCGCTCCCGACCCGGCCGGCTCCGTCGTCGCCGAGGTCGCGGACGCGAAGACCGGCGGCCCGGACCTGCCCGCCGTCATGGGCATGCCGCGCCCCGAGCTGGCCCGGATCCTGGCCGACCGCGCGACCGAGGTGGGCGTCAAGGTCCGGTTCGGCACCACGTTCACCGAGCTCGCGCAGGACGACGACGGCGTCGACGTCACCTTCTCCGACCACTCCACCGGTCGCTACGACCTGGTCGTCGGGGCGGACGGCATCCGCTCGTGGACGCGGCGCGCCGTGGGCGTGAACCTGGAGACGAAGTCGGTCGGCATGGGGATCTGGCGCGCGTTCGGACCCCGCCCGGCGTCGGTGACCCGCACGGACCTCTACTACGGAGGCCCGTCCTACATCGCCGGCTACTGCCCCACCGGCGAGGACTCGCTCTACGCCTACATCGTCGAGGACGCGCAGGACCGCAGCGCCCTCACGCCCGACGAGCAGCTGGCCACGATGAAGCAGCTGTCGCAGGCCTACCACGGCCCCTGGGACGAGATCCGCGAGACGCTCACCGATCCGTCCCGGGTCAACTACACCTGGTTCGAGACCCACGTCCTCGACGAGCCGTGGAACCGCGGCCGGGTCGTCCTGATCGGCGACGCCGCGCACACCTGCCCGCCCACCATCGCCCAGGGCGGCGCCATGGCCCTCGAGGACGCCGTCGTCCTCGCCGAGCTCCTGACCGAGCGGGACGCGCTCGACCAGGAGCTGTGGGACGCGTTCATGGCGCGCCGCTACGAGCGCGCGAAGACCGTCGTCGAGGCCTCCAACCAGCTCGCCCAGTGGCAGCTGGACCACGTGCAGGGCGACATCCCGAGCCTGATGCGCAGCATCGCGATCCTCACCAGCCAGCCCGCCTAATAGAAGGACCTCGTCCTCCCCACCGCTCGCCCGCTCGCGGCGGTGCCCGGGACGAGGCCACCCAACCGGAAGAAACCGAGTTCCCCATGACCCAGCGCCTGATCACCCACCTGCGGCACGTCGACCTGGCCGTGCCGGACTTCGCCAAGCAGCTCGAGTTCTACTCCGGCATCTGGGGCCTGACGCCCGAGCACACCGACACGGGCCTGGCCTTCCTGGCCGCCGAGGGCTCGCCGGAGCAGTACATCGTGCGGCTGCGCGAGGCGGCCGACAAGCGGATCGACCTGATCTCCTTCGGCGCCGCCACCGCCGCCGACGTCGACACCCTGGCGGCGCAGCTCGCCGCCGACGGCGTGCAGCTGGTCGGCGAGCCGGCCACCCTGCAGACCCCCGGTGGCGGCTACGGCTTCCGGTTCTTCGACAACGAGGGCCGGACCATCGAGATCAGCTCCGACGTCGAGGTGCGGCAGCACCGCGCGATCGAGGAGGGCGAGTCGATCCCGGTGCGCCTGTCGCACGTCGTCCTCAACTCCGCCGACCCGGAGGGCACCGTCGCCTTCTACGACAAGCACCTCGGGTTCTCCCTGTCGGACACCCTCATGCACCCACGCATGGGCAACATGATGTGGTTCCTGCGGACCAACGCCTGGCACCACAGCATGGCGATCGCCCGGGGCCCGCACCCCTCACTGCACCACGCCTCGTTCGAGCTGCGCGGCATCGACGAGTACATGCGGGGCACCGGCCGCCTGCTGCGCGCCGGCGTCGAGAAGATCTGGGGCCCGGGCCGGCACATGGCCGGCAACAACACCTTCAGCTACTTCCTCGACCCGCACGGCAACACCGTCGAGTACACGACCGAGCTGGAGGTCCTCGACGAGGACAGCTGGCACCCGCACGTCTACGACTTCAGCAACCCCGAGGTCAGCGACCAGTGGGGCACGGCGAACGCGATGAACGAGTTCGTCGCCCAGCGCTCGTTCAACGACCCGGACAAGGGTCTGTTCGTGCCTCCCCCGGTCTGATGCGCTTCGCCACCTGGGAGCTCGGAGGCCGCGTGCAGGCCGGTGTCGTAGGGACCGCCGGCCTGCACGCACTCCGCGAGGGGACGACGGTGCTCGACCTCGTCCGATCCGGGCTCCCCGCCGCCCTCGAGGCAGGTGCGGCTGCGCTGGCCGGCCCCGCCGTCCCGCTGGACGCCGTCCGCCTGCTCCCCCCGCTGCAGGCGCCGACGGTCCGGGACTTCGTTGCGTTCGAGGAGCACGTCGAGGGCGTGCGCAAGGCCATCGACGGCGTCGCCGGCGTGGTCGACGAGTGGTACCAGGCGCCGACCTTCTACTTCACCAACCCGTACGCGCTCATCGGCGCGCACGACGACGTCGCGGTGCCCCCGGGCTCGCAGCGGTTCGACTTCGAGCTCGAGGTGGCCGTCGTCGTCGGCCGGGACGGCGCCTCGCTCACCCCGGAGCAGGCCCGCGACGCGATCTTCGGCTACACGATCTTCAACGACTGGTCGGCCCGTGACCTGCAGGCGCGGGAGATGAAGGTCAACCTCGGCCCGGCCAAGGGCAAGGACTCCGCCACCACGCTCGGGCCCTGGCTGGTCACGGCCGACGAGCTGGAGCCGTACCGCGACGAGGACGGATTCCTGGCCCTCGACATGCGGGTCTCCGTCAACGACGTGGAGGTCGGCCAGGACCTGCTCTCGAACATGGGCTGGCCGTTCGAGGAGCTCATCTCCTACGCCTCCCGCGGAACCGAGGTGCGCGCCGGCGACGTCCTCGGCTCGGGCACCTGCGGCAACGGCGGCTGCCTCGCCGAGCTGTGGGGGCGCCGCGGTGGGCTGTCCCCTCCCCCGCTGCAGCCCGGCGACGTCGTGGAGATGACCGTCGAGGGCATCGGGACCATCCGCAACCGCGTCGTGCCGGGCCTCGAACTGCCGTCGGTCGCGGCGGCGCG
>DASQTE010000395.1:0-10124 GCA_035642035.1 Blastococcus sp. | reverse complement strand
GGCCGGGGCCGTGCCACGTGATCTTGCCGCCGCGGTCGACGTCGATCACCGGCGTGCCGTCGAAGGGGCGCTCGTGGGGCTCGGTGCGCTTGCCGGCGGTGTAGACCGGCGGGTGCTCCAGCAGGAGCAGCGTGTCGGGGGCCTCGCCGGCCACCCGCTGCGCGTGCAGCTCCCGCTGCTGCGCCCACGCCTGCTCGTAAGGAACGGTGCCCGCCCGGATGATCCGCAGCTCGCTCACGGGCACCAGCCTAGGCCGCCGCTCACGCCAGCCGCCGCGGTTCCAGGCGGGTCTCCACTGCGGTGCCGTCCGGACCTCGCTCCACCCGGTAGGCGGCCGCGCCGGGACGGTCCGCGACGGCCTCGACGAGCTCCGTGCCCCGGTAGACCAGCCCGACGCCGTCGTCGGTGGCGTGGCCCGCCGGCAGCGTGCCCCCGGCGACCAGCCGGTGGTAGAGCGGGCGCCGCTGCTCCTCCGAGTCGTAGTGGACGCCGTTCGACGTCGGGAGGAGGCCGAGGCCGTTCGTCACCGGGCGCAGGTCCGGCCCGAAGGAGTCGGTCGTGCCGCCGACGTGCCAGCACAGCGAGCCCGCGGACACCCCGCCGAGCACGACCCCGGCCTCCCACACCTCGCGGAAGATCTCGTCGAGGCCGTGCACCCGCCAGACCGCCAGCAGGTTCGCGACGCTGCCGCCGCCGACCCACACCACGTCCTGCTCGAGCAGGTGGGCGCGCATGTCGGGCACCGTGGGCATGGTGAACAGGCTCAGGTGGCTCACCCGGACGGCGCTGCCCGCGAAGGCGCCGTAGACACCGGCCACCCGCACCGGGTCGTCGCCCGTGGCGGTGCCGAGGTAGCAGAGCTTCGGCCGCTCGGGCGCCCCGGCCAGCTCGATCGCCAGGTCGATCACCGGTCCGGGCCGCCAGTCGTACGGGCCACGGCCGCGGGAGGCGAAGCCCATGCTGGTGGCGAGGATGGTCGGCTGCGCCGCAGGCATCAGGAGGGTTTCCGGTCGTCGGGAGGGGTGGGGCGCAGTGCGCGGAGGACGGCGCGGGCGGCCCGGGCCCCGCTGGCCATCGCGCCCTGGATCGACGGGGTGTCGCGGTGGTCGCCGCACACGTAGACGCCGTCACCCAGGTCGACCGGCCGGCGCAGCCGCAGCGGCGGGACGGCGGCCGGTTGGGCGCCCGGGACCGTCACCGACGTGAGGTGGTCGAGGTCCGAAGGAGCGACGCCGTGCGCCTCGGCGATCTCGGCCCGCACCTCCTCCCCGCCCGTGGGCGCCAGGGTCGAGCTGGCCACGAGCGCGCGCCCGTCGGGGCTGTACCGCGGCTGGGCGTCGGACAGGACCACGGTGTTGACCAGCCGGCCCCGCGGCTGCCCGAGGACGATCAGCGGCGCGCTCCACGGCGACGCGGGCAGCACGTGGAAGTGGGTCGTGACCTGCCGGGGCGCGGAGGCGTCGACAGCCGGGAGGAGCTGCGCCGCCGTGGCCGGGTCGGTGGCGACGACCACGGCGTCCGCGCTCCACCGGCCGGCGTCGGTGAGCACCGACCCGGGGGCGACGGCGCGCACGGCCCGGTGCAGGTGGAGGCGGCCTTCACCGAGGCGGCCGGCGAGTTGCTCGCCGACGGCCTGCATGCCGTCGGCGGGGAGCCCGATCGAGCCCCGCACGAAGGAGCGCCAGAGCAGGTCCAGGTAGCGGCTGGACGTGGTCAGCTCGTCCTCGAGCAAGACCCCCGCCAGGAAGGGCCGGAAGAAACGCTCGAGGGCGGTGTCTCCCACGCCGGCCGCCCGGAGCGAGCGCTCCGCCGTCCGCTCCCGCGCGGCGAGCAGCCGGCCCACCGGCGCGTACCCGGCGCGCAGGGAGAAGGCGGCGAGCGCCGCCTTGTCCCACAGCGAGCCGATCGGCGCGGTGGCGGTGCCGATCACCTCGGACGGGCGCTGCCGGGGATCGACCACGCGGTGGGCCCGGCCGTCGACCCGGACCACCGCGCCGCGCTCGAACCAGCCCAGCCGCAGGGCGTCGAGGTCGAGGTCGGCCGCCCGCGGGTAGCCGGTGTTCAGCACCTGGAACCCCCGGTCGACGACGAAGCCGTCGATCCGCTCGGTGGCCAGCCGGCCGCCGGCCTGCCCGCCCGCTTCGAGCACCTGGACGTCGACGCCGGCAGCGACCAGCCGGGTCGCCGCCGAGAGCCCCGCCAACCCGGCCCCGACCACCACGACCTCGGCGCGCGACGACATCGTGCGACGGTAACCGGGACGGGGGAGGGGCGGCCCGACGGTCCCCAGGCCGGAGCACCTGTGGACAACCGGAGCGGGGGTCGGCTTCGGCGCCCTACGGTCCCCGTCATGCCTGCCGCCGAACCGCCCGCGGACCGGGAGACCTCCGCGCCGCCCGTCGTGCCCGGCTACACGCTCGAGGCGCTGCTGGGTCGCGGCGGCTCCGGGGAGGTCTGGCGGGCGGTTCCCCGCCGCGGTGGTGAGCCGGTCGCGGTCAAGGTGCTGGTCGCGGGGGAGCCGGAGCGGCAGGCGCGGGAGGCGGCCCTGCTCGGCGGGCTCGACCACCCCCACCTCGTCCGGCTCATCGAGGTGGTGCACCAGCCGCAGCGCGGGGGAGCGACCCGTGTCGCCCTCGTCCTCGAACTGCTCGCCGGCGGCAGCCTCGCGGCGCTGCTGGCCCGGCGGGGACGCCTGCGGCCGGGTGAGGTCGTGACGGCGATCGCCCCGGTCGCCGCGGCTCTCGCGCACGCCCACGGCAACGGCGTGGTCCACGGTGACCTCTCGCCGGGCAACATCGTCTTCACCGCCGAAGGCCGGCCCGTGCTCACCGATCTCGGGGTGGCGCGGGTCCTCGGGGAGGCGGCGGCCGCCGAGGTGACGCCGCCCTACGTGGACCCGACCGTCGCCCGGGGCGGTGCGCCCGGCCCGGCGTCCGACGTCTTCGGCATCGCCGCGGCGGCGTTCCACGCCCTGACCGGAGTGGCACCGTGGAACGCCGCGACCCCGGCGGACACGCTGGCCGTGGCAGCCGCGGGGTGCCTGCCCGACCTCGCCGAACTGGCGCCGGACGCGCCACCCGGGCTCGTCGCGGTCATCGAGCGGGGGCTGTCCGCCGACCCGCACGACCGCGGGTCGGCCGCGGCCTTCGCGCTCGACCTGCGGCACGCCTGCCGCCCGGAGCCGGTGCGGCTCCCGGCCGACGGCGTCCCCGACGCGGAGCTCGCCCAGACCGGGCGGGCGCCGCGCACCGAGCTCACCCACCAGGTGCCCGGCCGCCGCGTCCGACCCGCCCCCGTCGTCGTCGAGCCGCCCGGACGCCGGGACCGGTGGCGGGCCCGGCTCCGGGAGACCGTTCCCCGTCGGTCGTCCCTGGGCAGGGCAGCCGTCGCCACCGGCGTGCTGGCCACCCTGCTGGTCGTGGGGTGGCTCGGGGTGCGCTGGGCAGCGGGTGCGCCGGGGGCCGGGTCCGGGACGGTCGAGGCGGCGGTGGCCTCCGACCTCGCCGACCGGCCGTCCGGAACCCTAGAGCCGGCCGGTCCACCCACCGGGCCCTCGGTCGACGAGGACGCCGCCGACCGGCAGGAGCGGCCGGACTCCGCGATCGAGTGGAGGGCGGTGGTGGCCGACCTCTACGAGCGGCGCGCGGCCGCGTTCGGCGCCGCCTCGTCGGAGCGGTTGGCGGACGTCTATACCGCCGACAGCCCGCTGCGCCACGTGGACGAGGAGCACGCCCGCGCCCTCGCGGAGGCCGGCGAGGTGCTCCGCGGGTTCACGCCGATCGTGGTCGCGGTGACCGGGGTCGGGGACGGGACCGACCGCGTGGAAATGGACCTCGTCGACCGCTGGCCCGGGTACGACGTCGTGCCCGCCGCCGCACCTGACGGCCCAGCGGTCCGCACGGTGCCGGGACGTCCGGAGACCACCGTGCGCATGGTGCTGGTGCGCACCGGCGAGGGGTGGCGGATCGAGAGCGCGCAGCGGCTGGGCTGAGCGGGCCGGTCAGCCGGAGGTGGCGGCCCGGAGCGCCGAGACGAAGTCGGGATGGGTGAACCGGTACCCCGACTCCTCCAGTCGGGCCGGCAGGGCGCGCTGGCCCGCCGTCACGCTGGAGCGGCCGAACTCGCCGAGCGCGAGGTTGATCGCGAAGCCCGGCACGGGCAGCACGGCCGGCCGGTGCACCTGACGGGCCAGCTCGCGCGTGAACTCGGCGTTGGTGACCGGCGCCGGGCCGGTGAGGTTGACCGGCCCCGAGACGTCGGTGGTCAGGAGGTGGCGGACCGCCCCGACGACGTCGGTCAGGCTGATCCACGGCCAGTACTGCTGCCCGCTGCCCATGCGCCCGCCCAGGCCGAGCCGGAAGACCCGGCCCAGGATCTGCATGAGCATGGCCTTACGGTCCAGCACCAGGCCGGTCCGCAGCCGCACCACGCGCACCCCCGCGGCCTCCGCCGGGGCGGTCGCCGCCTCCCACTGGGCGCAGAGCTGGGCGAGGAAGTCCTCGCCCGCCGGCTCCTGCTCCGTGACGGTGCGGGAGCCGGTGTCTCCGTAGTAGCCGACCGCGGAGGCCGACAGCAGGACGCGCGGACGCCCGGGGTCGGCGGCGGCGGCGGCGGCCGCGAGGGCCTCGCTGATCGTCGTCGTGGCGTCGATCCGGCTGCGGAGCAGCCGCTCCTTGTAGCCGGCGGTGAAGGGCCGGGGCCGGATCGGTGTGCCGCCGAGGTTGATGACGGCGTCGACGTCGGCCAGCAGGGTGGGATCGATCCGGTGGTGCTGGGGGTCCCAGCGGTGCTCGTCGACGGTGCGCGGCGTGCGCCGCACCAGGGTCAGCACCTCGTGGCCGTCGGCGCGCAGCGCGGGCAGCAGGGCGCCGCCGATGAGACCCGAGGCGCCGGACACGGCGATCTTCACTGCAGTCCTCCCGAGGACGGGCACGGCGGGCGGAACGCGATCGGGGCCCCGGCACGCGCCGGGGCCCCGATCGGGACGGGATCAGGAGAGGCCGAGCTCGCCCTGGAACTGACCGGCTTCCAGCCGCTCGCGGACGGTGGTGAGGAACCGCGCCGCGTCGGCGCCGTCGACGATGCGGTGGTCGTAGGTGAGGGCCAGGTAGACCATCGACCGGACGGCGATGACCTCACCGAGCTCGGCGTCGTTGACGACGACCGGACGCTTGACCACCGAGCCGACGCCGAGGATGGCCACCTGCGGCTGGTTGATGATCGGGGTGTCGAAGAGCGCCCCGCGACTGCCGGTGTTGGTCAGCGTGAAGGTGCCGCCGCCCAGCTCGTCGGGCGTGATCTTGTTGGTGCGGGTCCGCTCGGCCAGGTCGGCGATCTTGCGCGCGATCCCGCCCAGGCTGAGGTCGCCCGCGTCGTGGATGACCGGGACGAGCAGGCCGCGCTCGGTGTCCACCGCGATGCCGAGGTTCTCGGCGTCGTGGTAGGTGACCGTGCCGGCCTCCTGGTCGATCGAGGAGTTGACCGACGGGTGGGCCTTGAGCGCCTCGATGGCGGCCTTGGCGAAGAACGGCAGGAACGAGAGCTTGACGCCCTCGCGCGCCTCGAAGTCCTTCTTCGCCTGCTGGCGGAGGTTGGCGATCCGGGTGACGTCGGCCTCGACCACGGTGGTCAGCTGGGCGCTGACCTGCAGCGACTCGACCATCCGCCGGGCGATGACCGTCCGGAGCCGGGACATCTTCTCCGTGCGGCCGCGCACCGAGGTGTCGGGCGTGGCAGCCGGGGACGGGGTCCGCGGAGTGCCTGAGGCGGCGGCGGGCGCGGCCGCCGGGGCCGCGGACTTCTCCGCCGCCGCGAGCACGTCCTGCTTGCGGATGCGGCCGCCGACACCGGTCCCGGAGAGGGAGCCGAGGTCGACGCCCTTGTCCGCGGCCAGGCGCCGCACGAGCGGCGTCACGTAGGCGCCGCCGCCGTCACCGGAGGGCTGCTGCGCCGCGGGTGCCTGCGGGGCGACCTGGGGCGGCGGGGCTGAGGTGGGCGACGCAGCGGGCTGTGCGCCGCTGGCGCCGTAGTCGCCGCCGGGCTGGGCCGTGGCGGGGGCGGCGGGCTTGGCCTCCGGAGCGGCCTGCGGCTTCTCCTCGGCGGGTGCCTCCTGCTTCGGCGCCTCCTGCGCCGGCGCCTCCTGCTGGGGGGCGGCCGGGGCGGAGCCGCCGCCGGCGCCGCTGCCGATCACGGCGAGCTGGGCGCCGACGTCGACCGTCTCGTCCTCGTTCACCGTGATCTCGAGCAGGGTCCCGCTGACCGGCGACGGGATCTCGGTGTCGACCTTGTCGGTGGAGACCTCGAGCAGCGGCTCGTCGGCGCTGACCTCGTCGCCGACGGCCTTGAGCCAGCGGGTGACCGTGCCCTCGGTGACGCTCTCGCCCAGGGCGGGCATGGTCACCGGGGTGCCCTCGCCGCCACCGCCGCCGCCGGTGTCCGAGCCGCTCTCGGCGGAGGCGGGCGCCGGGGCCGGCTCCTCCTGCGCGGCGGGCTCCTCCTGCGGCTCGGGGCTCGCGTCCTCGACCTGCTGGTCGGGGGTCTGCATCGTGTCCGCGTCGTCGGCCGAGGCCGGAGGTGCGGCGTCCCCACCGCCGTCGCCGTCACCACCGATGACCGCGAGCTCGGCACCGACGTCGACCGTCTCGTCCTCGGCGACGAGGATCTTGGTCAGGATGCCGGCGGCCGGCGAGGGGATCTCCGTGTCGACCTTGTCGGTCGACACCTCCAGGAGGGGCTCGTCGGCCTCGACCTGCTCACCCTCCTGCTTGAGCCAGCGAGTGACCGTGCCCTCGGTGACGCTCTCGCCCAGGGCGGGCATGGTGACGGACGTCGGCATCGGGGCAGGGCTCCTTCTTGGCGCTGGATGGGTGGGGGTGAGCGGGATCAGCCGTGCACGTGGAGCGGCTTGCCGGCGAGGGCCAGGTGGGCCTCGCCCAGCGCCTCGCTCTGCGTCGGGTGCGGGTGGATGAGGCTGGCGACGTCGTCGGCCTCGGCCTCCCAGTTGTAGATGAGCTGGGCCTCGGCGATGAGCTCGCCGACCCGGCTCCCCACCATGTGGATGCCGACGACCGGGCCGTCCTCGGCCTGGATCAGCTTGACCGCGCCCGTCGTCTTGAGGATCTGGCTGCGGCCGTTGCCGGCCAGGTCGTAGGTGAGGGTCTTGACCTCGCCGTACTTCTCCTTGGCCTGGGCCTCGGTGAGGCCGACGGAGGCGACCTCGGGGTCGGAGTAGGTGATGCGCGGTACCCCGGCGTAGTCGATCGGGGCGGGCTTGAGCCCGGCGATCCGCTCCGCGACGAGGATGCCCTCGCCGAAGCCGACGTGCGCCAGCTGCAGGGTCGGGATGAGGTCGCCGACGGCGGACACGGTGGGGACGCTGGTCTGGCAGTACTCGTCGACGAGGACGTAACCGCGGTCCATCTGGACGCCGGCCTCCTCGTAGCCGAGGCCCTGGCTGACCGGGCCGCGCCCGACCGCCACGAGCAGCAGCTCGGCCTCGATCTCCTTGCCGTTCTCCAGCGAGATCTTCACGCCGTTCTCGGTGTCCTGGACGCCGGAGAACCGGCTGCCCAGCTCGAAGGCGATCTTGCGGCGCCGGAACGCGCGCTCGAGCAGCTTCGACGACGCCTCGTCCTCCAGCGGCACGAGGTGGGGGAGCGCCTCGACGATGGTGACGTCGACGCCGAAGGACTTCCACGCGCTGGCGAACTCGCAGCCGATCACGCCGCCGCCGAGGATGATCGCCGAGGCCGGGACCCGGTCGAGGTTGAGGGCGTGGTCGCTGGTGATGACCTTCTTGCCGTCGATCTCGAGGCCGGGCAGCGAGCGGGCGTAGGACCCGGTCGCCAGCAGGATGTGCCTGCCCTCGTAGGTCTGGCCGTCCACCTCGACGGTGGTGGGGGAGGTCAGCCGTCCCTCGCCCTCGACGTAGGTGATCTTGCGGGCCTTCACCAGGCCCTGCAGACCCTTGTAGAGCTTGGAGACGACGCCGTCCTTGTAGGCGTTGACGCCGTCCATGTCGATGCCGGCCAGCGTGGTCTTCACGCCGAACTGCTCGCCCTCGCGGGCGAGGTCGGCCACCTCGCCGGCGTGCAGCAGCGCCTTGGTCGGGATGCAGCCACGGTGCAGGCAGGTGCCGCCGACCTTGTCCTTCTCGATGAGGACGACGTTCAGGCCGAGCTCGGTCGCGCGGAACGCCGCGGCGTAGCCACCCGAGCCACCACCGAGGATGACCAGGTCGGCGGGGGAGGTAGGTGCGCTCACGAGTGCTCCTCGATGTTTCGGTCCTGGCCCATGGATCGGGCGGGGCTGCCGTTCATCCTGCCACTCCGGGAACGACCCGGCCTGGAGCGCCGTTGCCTTGCCGAGCGTGCCGATGATCACGAGCGCCGGCAGAGGGCGGTGCGGACGACGGGAGAGTCGCCATGGGGCTGTTCGACCGGCTGCGCGGCCAGGGCCGTCGCCCGGGCCGCGCACGGGACGACGGGCGCCGCGGCACCCTCGACCGCGGCTCCCAGCGGACGGACCTGACCCACCTCGAGCAGTTCGTGGCCAGCCGCCGGGGCGTCGAGGGGTACGTCGAGCCGCGCACGGCGGTCACCGAGACGACGATCGTCCTGGTCGCCGCCGACGGCGAGTGGACCCGGCGACGCATCGACGGCCCGGACGTGGCCCGGAGGCTCTCCCGCGACCTGTCTATCCCGGTCTACGACGCGCAGGTGACCGGCTACCCCCAGCGGATGCGCGACTGGAGCGCCCGCCAGAAGGACGACGGGCTGACCTGAGGCCCCGGGCCTAGGAGAGCGCCTGCGGCTCGACCCCGGTCTCGAGGAGGAGCTCGGCCATGCGCTGCTGTCCCTCGGCGTTGGGATAGCAGCAGTCCTCGTGGTTGAGCAGGCCGGCGTCGTACGCGTCCGCGGTGCCGTCGGGTCCGTTGAAGGCCGTGAGGAGGTCGACGCACTCGCCGCCGTGCTCGCGGACCGCCGTGCAGGTCGAGTCGCGCTCCGACCGGGCGACGAAGACCCCGACCTCCGTGGCGCTCGGAGCGAGGAAGGAGGGAATGACGTCCTCGGCGCCGGTGAGCGCATTGGGCCCGGTCATCGCGCGCAGGACCGTCGGCTGATCCCCGCGCAGCGCCGCGACCTCCGCCGCGATCGCCGCGATGTTGGTCGCATAGCCGGCGACGACCGGCTCGTAGCAGGCCGTACCGCTGCAACTGCCTGCTGCCCAGGCGTCGTCGCCGGCGTTCAGGTCGGCTCCACCGGCACCGATGACCACGAAGTCCGCCGAGCCGACGTCCTCCCGGAGCGACTGGTCCTCGCGCAGGGCGGCGAGCAGGACCTCGCTGGTCTGCCCGTTCTGGGCACGTGCGACGACCTCGACGTCGGTGCCGGTCCGGCCCGCGACCAGGTCGGCGTACCGCTGGACCCAGCCCAGACCCTCTTCGTCACCTTCTCCCGTGGCGCCGGAGTCCCCCAGGGACACGAGACGAAGCCCTGCCGGTGCAGATGTCGCACCTGGCGATGATGCGGTGGCCTCGCCGGAGTCGGACGACTCGTCGCCGGAACAGCCGGCAGCGGTGGCGCACAGGAGCGCGGCGAGCAGACACAGGACTGCGGCTCTCGGACGACTCGCTGTCATCGGACGCCCCAGAGGGTGGTGCGGGATCGAGTCGCCGGCGGCGCGTCAGCCTAGCGCTGAAAGGACCCCGCGCGTCTGCTCCCTGACGCCCGCCGACCTGCGCTGCCCTCAGTCGCCGATGAGGTCCTCGATCGTCGCGAGCAGGGTGCGCACGGGGACGCCGGTGCCGCCCTTGGGCGTGTAGCCCCACGGCGAGCCGGTGTTGTAGCTCGGCCCGGCGATGTCGATGTGCGCCCACGGCAGCCCGTCGGGCACGAACTCGGCGAGGAAGTGCCCGCCGACGAGCATGCCGCCCATCCGGTCGGCGTTGGCGTTCACGAAGTCGGCGATCGGCGAGTCCAGGCCGCGGCGCAACTCGGCGGGCAGCGGCATCGGCCACATGCCCTCGCCGCTGCGCTTCCCGGCGGCGACGACGGCGTCGCGGAGGTCGTCGCTGCCCATCACGCCCGCGGTGCGGCTGCCGAGGGCGACCATCTGCGCCCCGG
>DASQTE010000394.1:0-9147 GCA_035642035.1 Blastococcus sp. | reverse complement strand
CCTCGGACAGCGGCGCCGGCAACCTCAACGGCAGCTCGGCCGACGCCACCAACATCGACGTCACCATCGTCGAAACGGATGTCACCGGCGGCGACGGCGGCACCAACACCGCCATCATCAACACCGGTGTCGTCTCCGACGGGTCCGGCGGGTCCGGCGGGTCCGGCCACAAGCCTGCGGGGCACGAGCACGACGGCAAGACCGTCGTCGACTTCGACTCCGGCGACGTGGCGGTGCACCAGGACGCCAACGGCGGCGACGTCGAGGACAGCGGCAACGTCAGCGTCGCAGGCGGTGGCGACCAGACCGCCAAGGCCACCAACGACGTGGAGCAGACGGCCGTCAGCAAGAACGACGGCGAGGACAAGAAGTCCTCGGACAGCGGCGCCGGCAACCTCAACGGCAGCTCGGCCGACGCCACCAACATCGACGTCACCATCGTCGAAACGGATGTCACCGGCGGCGACGGCGGCACCAACACCGCCATCATCAACACCGGCATCATCGGCAACACCTTCAACTGCCCGTCCGGCAGCACCTGCTACTTCAACTTCACCACAGGCAGCGTGACCGTCGTCCAGAACGCCAACGGCGGCAGCGTCAACAACAGCGGCAACGTGAACGTCGGCGACACCCACAAGCCGGCCGAGCACGGCAAGCCCGCCGAGCACGGGAAGCCGGCCGAGCACAAGCCGGCCGAGCACAAGCCCGCCGAGCACAAGCCCGCCGTGCAGCCGGCTCACCACCACGCCGCCGACTGCCCCGACCACAAGGCCGCCGCACCGGCGCACCACGCCAAGCGGGCCGCTCCGGCCGCCCACCGCGCAGCTCCGGTCACCCAGCGGGCCGCGGCGGCTCAGCGGAGCGCGGTCTCCCCGACCGCCCAGCCGAGGGGCGAGCTGGCCTTCACCGGCGCTGAGACCACCGCCCCGCTCACCCTGGGCCTGATCGCCCTCGGTGCCGGTGGCGCCCTCACGCTGGCCGGCCGCCGTCGCAGCACCGCGACGGACTGAACCACCGGCCCGCCGCCCGGACGACCAGGGCGGCGGGCCGGGCTCCACCCCGGGCGACGCCGTCTGCTGGGAAGCAGCCCCCGGCAGGCGACGTCGACCGGACACCCCCCGGGCGACGTCGCCTGCTGGGAAGCAGCCCCCCGCAGGCGACGTCGACCGGCCCCTCAGACTGCATCTCGTGCAGAGAGGACCCGTGGTGAGCAGCGCACTCGACCTCGAGGACCCACCGAGCGACACCTCTCGGGCGGCCGCACCGCGGCCGCGCGGGGACCTGATCCGCACGGTGCTCCGGGGGATCGGCCAGACGCTGATCACCCTCGGTCTGGTGGCGCTGCTGTTCGTCGTCTACGAGCTCTACGTCACCGACCTCCTGGCGGCCCGCGAGCAGGACCAGCTCAGCGAGGAGATCGAGGAGCAGTGGGCGGACGAGCCGACCGTCGAGGCGCCCACGCCCGCACCGTCCGGGGGAGTACCAGCACCCGCGCCGACGCCGGCACCGGAGTCCATCGACGTCGGCCTGGGCGAGCCGTTCGCCGTGCTGCACATCCCGCGGCTGGGCGACGACTACTCGCGCGTGGTCGTCGAGGGGACGGCGCAGGTCCAGCTCGCCCAGGGCCCCGGCCACTACCTCGACACGGCGATGCCGGGCCAGGACGGCAACTTCGCGGTGGCCGGCCACCGCGTCGGGCGGGGTTCCCCCTTCCTCGACCTGGACCGGCTGCTGCCGGGCGACGCGATCGTCGTCGAGACCGGGGCCAACTGGTACGTGTACCGCGTGCTTGGCGATCCGGCCTCCGGCGACTTCGGGGCCGACCCGAGCGGCATCCCCGGCCGGGAGATCGTCCGGCCGGCCGACGTCGCGGTCATCTCACCCACCCCGGGCGGACCGGCCGGGGGCCCGGCCGAAGGCGCGTACCTCACGCTGACGACCTGCCACCCGAAGTACTCCGCCGCGCAGCGGCTCGTCATCCACGCACGACTGGACGGCGCCCCCCTGACCAAGGCCTCCGCACCGGACGGCCCGCCCGCACTGGGCGGCTGAACCGACCCCGACCGACCGGAGCTCTCCGCATGTACACCTGGATCTGGCGGCACCTGCCCGGCGGCACCGCGGCCAAGGCCCTCGCGGCGCTCGTGCTCGTCCTGGCGGTGGCCCAGCTGGTGCTCTTCGTCGTCTTCCCCGAGGTCGAGCCGCTCCTGCCGTTCACGAACGTCACCGTCGACCGGTGATCCGCCGCGCCCGGCTCAGGCCGGCGGGCCGCCGAGCAGCGTCCAGCGCAGGAGCTGCATCGCCATCGTGACGGACCGCTCCCGGACGGCGGACCGCGAGCCGGGCAGCCGCAGCGCCCGCTGTTCCCGGCCGTCCGGGCTCACGACGCCGAGGTGCACGGTCCCGACAGGCTTGTCCGGCGTGCCACCACCCGGACCGGCGATCCCGGTGATCCCGACGCCGACGTCCGCGCCGAACCGGCCGCGCGCGCCGTCGGCGAGCGCGAGCGCCACCTCGGGGCTGACCGCCCCGTGCTCCTCGAGCACGTCGGGCGGGACGTCGAGCAGCTGCTCCTTGGCGGAGTTCGCGTACGCCGTGACACCCCCGAGGACCCAGGCCGACGACCCGGGACGCTCGGTCAGCCGCGCGGCCAGCAGCCCGCCGGTGCAGGACTCCGCCGTCGCCACCGTCCAGCCCCGCTCGCGGAAACCGCGGCCGACCAGCTCGTCCAGGGTCGGCCCGGTCGAGAAGAGCGTGCCGGCGTACTCGTCGGCGAGCACCGCGCCGAGCCGGTCGTAGGCCGGCTGCTCCGCGGGCGGGAACCGGGTCACGATCTCCAGCTCGCCGTCGCGCAGGCAGGTGGTGATCTCCAGCCCCGCGAACTCCTGCTCGTGCTCCCGCAGCGTGACGGCCAGCTGGGCCTCGAGCGTCCCCCAGAGCCGGACGGTCTCCTGGCGCAGCTCCTCGGCTCCCGTCAGGGCGGCCCGGGTGGGTGCGGCGGCAACGGCCGCCGGCCACATGCCCTGCAGCTCCGACGGCGGTCCCGGCAGGACCAGCACCGTCGGACCGTCGTGCCCGTCCGCCGGCGGGACCACCAGTCCCGGCGCCGTCCCCACCGGCTCCAGCACGGTCGCGCCGGCCGGCACGCGCGCCTGCTTGCGCACGCCGGCGGCGGTGGCCGCGGGGTCGGCCCGCCACCCCCGCCGGGCCATGAGGCGGTCGACGATCGCCGCGATCCGCTGCTCGAGGTCCGGGTCGACCGCCGAGGGCCGGCCCTGGAAGTCGCCCACCACCTGCGCCGTCAGGTCGTCGGCCGTGGGTCCCAGGCCTCCGGACGTGATGACGAGCGCGGCGCCGGTGCCGGCAAGGAACGCCAGCGCGCCCCGCAGATCCTCCGGCCGGTCCCCCACGACGACCACGTGGCCGACGTCGACCCCCAGGACGCGCAGCTGCTCGGCCAGCCAGGGGCCGTTGCGATCGGCGACACGGCCGGTCAGCACCTCGGTGCCGGTGACGACGATGCCGGCGCGCGTACCCACTCCGGAGACCCTAGGGCCGGTCCGGTCGGGGCGCCTCGCAAGGCGGCCGGGCGGGCGCGGATACCGTGCGGGGAGGGAACCGGTCCGATTCGGGAGGCCGGCCCTGCTGATCGCCAGATGCCGAGGAGGACCCGTGACGTCGTCCGAGCCCCAGCCCGAGGAGTCCGGCGTCAAGCCGCCGACCACGCAGGAGATCCCGGTCGTGCAGCCGGCGACGGGCGCGACCGCCACGCAGCAGCTGCCCCCGCACCCGGGGGCCTCGACGCCGGCACCCGTCCAGCCGGTGCACGCGGTCATCCCGACCGGTCCGGTGGACTTCGTCCCCGGGCTGCCGGGCGTCGGCACGCCGCCCCCGCCGCCGCCCGTGCGGCCGGCGTCGGTCGCCGACGAGCCGGCCCCGCCCGCCGGCGGGGCGTCGGACGCCACCGGTGGCCGCTCGTGGCCCGCCACCCTCGAGTCGGAGGTCGCGAGCGCGAAACCGCGGCGGAAGCGTCGGGCCCGCTCCTCCGGCGTCCACACCTGGGGCGGCGGCGCTCTCCGCGACCGCAGCACCGTGCTCGGCATCGTCCTGACGGTGCTGTCCCTGGTGCTGCTCGAGCTCGGCCTCACGATGCGCGGCGAGGTCGCCGAGTCGTACTGGGAGACCATCCCGCTGTGGTCGGCGTTCGCCACCGTCTGCACGCTGCTCGGCCTGGGCGCCTTCGTCGCCTTCGCCGCCGCGCGGAACCGGCTGCGGGCGGACGGGCTGTGGCGGATCGCCGCCGCGGGCCTGGTCGGTCTCGCGGTCTTCTGGCTGCTGGTCGTCCTCCCCGTCGTCGCGACCGACCGCGGTTTCGTGCTCACCGCCGCCCTCGGCGCGCTGGGCGGGGCCCTGTGGGTGGGGCCGCGCGGCAAGGACTGAGCGGCTCAGTCCGCCGGGTGGGCGCGCAGCGCGAGGAGCGCCACGTCGTCGTCGAGCTCCTCCGGCAGCACGGAGAGCAGCCGGTCGCAGAGCTCGTCCAACGGCAGGTGACGCAGCTCCGCCACCTCCCGGCACAGCCACGCCACACCGTCGTCGAGGTTCACGCCCCGCCGCTCCACCAGCCCGTCGGTGTAGAGCAGCAGCGTCGACCCCGGCGGCAGGAGGCAGGCGTGCTCGACCCGGAGGGCGTCCGGTCCGACGCCGAGCAGCCGGTTGGGCGTGCGCTCCAGCAGCGTGACCGTGCCGTCCTCCTCCACCAGGACGGGTGCCGGGTGGCCGGCGTTGGACCAGCGCAGCAGCCGCCGCCCCTCGTCGCCCGCGCCGTCGACCTTCTCCACGCGGGCGAGGACGGCGGTGGCCAGCGTCCCGACGGCGAGGTCGCCCATGGCCCGGTCGAGTGCGGCGAGCACCCGGGCCGGGGACTCGGGCTGGCTGTGCGCCACGCCGCGGAGCACGTTGCGCACCTGGGCCATGGCCGCCGCCGCGTGCCGGTCGTGGCCGGTGACGTCCCCGATGACGAGCATGGTGGTCCCGTCGCCCACTGTGAAGGCGTCGTACCAGTCGCCGCCCACCTGCGCCTGCGCCGCCGCGGGCACGTAGCGGACGGCGATCTGCAGGTCATCGGGCTGCGGCGGCTCCGCGAGCAGGCTCCGCTGGAGCGCCTCCGCCATGCCGCGGACCTCGGCGTGCGCCGCCTGCTCGGCCCGGCGCGTCTCGATCCGGTCCAGCACCTGCGCGCACTGGGCGGCGAAGGCCTCGAGGAGCTCCAGGTCCTGGGAGGTGAACACCCGCCGCCGGGCCCACCCGACGGTGAGCGAGCCGAGGCTCCGGGTCCCCGCCTGCAGGGGGAGGGCGACGGCCGCCTCGGTGCCGGTCACGGCGAAGACCTCGACCGCCTCCGGCGAGAACACCTCGGACGCGACGCGGTCGGGGAGGACGATCGTGCGCCCCGTCCGCGCCGCGGCGGTCGCCGGCAGCGGCGCGGACAGGGGGAGGTGGCCGTACCGGCCGCGCCCGTCCTCGAAGCTGCCGGCCCGCACCAGGCGCAGGCCGTCGCCGTCCTCCCGGACGCCGATCGCGGCGCCGTGGGCACCGAGCGCGTCGAGGCCTCCCCCGGTGACGATGCGGATCAGGTCGTCGACGCTGTCGGCGGCCGCCAGGTCGAGGGCCACCCCGGCGAGGGCGGCGAGCCGGCGTGCGGTGGCCAGTTCCGCCTCGCGCGCGGCGGCCAGCTCGAGCCCGCGGGCGTGCAGGTCGGACTCCACCTCGAGGACGCGGCGGTGCCACTCCCTCCCGTGCCGGCCGCGGTCGGCGCCTCCCGTCCCGCGCTGCTCCATCACGTAGTCGGTGATGTCCTCGGCGCGCTGGATGACGAAGCGGCAGACGCCGGCGCCGTCCAGGACCGGGATGCTGATCAGGCTCCAGAAGCGCTTGTCGAACCCTCCCCGGCCGTCCGGGATGTCGTACTCCTGCAGCTCCATGGTGTCGATGAGCCCGGTGTCGCGGGCCCGTTCGAAGGACCCCCGCACCTTGGCGACGCCGCCGTCCGGGTCGGTCTCGTTCGGGTTGCCCGGGAACGCCTCGAAAACCGGCCGACCCACGATGTCTTCGAGCGTGCGGCCGGTGGTGGCCAGGTAGGCCGGGTTCGCGCCGGCGATCACGAGGTCCGGGGTCATCACCAGGTAGGGCGTCGGCATCGCCCGGAAGACCGCCGCGTAGTCGATGAGCGGATCCCCGCCGGACCGCTCGATCACGTCGTCCCTTGCCCGGGCCGCGCCCGGCGCCGCGTCCCGCGGCGCCCCTCGTCGATGTGCCACCCGGTGGTTTCAGGCTGCGGCGATCCTCGCATGCCCCGCGCGCCCGCCCGCAAGGCCGCGCTCAGCCGTTCCGGCCGTTCCCGTTCCCTCGGCCGTTCCCGTTCCCGTTCCCATTCGCCTTGCCGTTGCCGCCGCCGTTGCCGTTGCCGGGCGGGGACGCCTCCTCGGCTGACCCCGAACCGGCGGCCTCCCCGCCGCTCGGGACCGAGACGGCCACCTCCGTCAGCGGGCCGGGGTCGGGCGCCGGCGCAGCCGGCACCTGGGGTGCCGGATCGACCGCCGGAGGCACGGCGTAGCCGACCGTCACCGTGTCACCGGGCCGCACGGCGCCCGCCGGAGTCACGCCCGTGACCAGGCCCGGGGCGACGTCGGTGGTCTCCTCCGCCCGGCGCTGCACCGCGAGGCCCAGCTCGCCGAGCTCCGCCTCCACCTCGTCGACCGGGCGGCCGACGAAGTCGCCCGCGGCCAGCACGAGCGTCGAGGGTCCGGCCTCGGCGACTGGGCGCGGGGAGTCGTCGGGGACCAGCGCGATACCGGTCAGCGCGATGCCCGCGCCGGCGAGCAGTGCCGCCAGCGGCGCGAGCACCCGCGCGGCCCGGCGTCGCGGCACAGGGGCGGCGCCGAGCGCGGCGAACGACCGGGTGCCGCCGTCGACCGGAGGTGGGGTGAGCATCCGCCCGTCGAGCACGTCCGTGACGGCGTCGCGGAAGGCGGCGCCGTCGGCGAACCGCGCGGCAGGGTCCTTCAGCAGGGCGCGGCCGATCAGCCGCCGGACGTTCTCCGGGACGTCGTCGGGCAGCGGGTCGGGGATGTCCCGGAGCTGGCGCAGCGCGATCTGCACGGAGTTGTCGCCGTCGAACGCCCGCCGGCCCGCGAGGCACTCGTAGCCGATCATCCCGAGCGCGTAGACGTCGCTGGCCGGGCCGGCCTTGCTGCCGGCGGCCTGCTCGGGGGACAGGTAGTGAGCGGTGCCGACGACCTGCCCGGTCTGGGTGAGCGGCACGCTGGACGCCGACCAGGCGATGCCGAAGTCGGTGATCTTCACGGTGCCGTCCGAGCTCACCAGGAGGTTGCCCGGCTTCACGTCCCGGTGGACCACCCCGGCAGCGTGGGCGGCGGCCAGCGCCTCCGCGGTCTGCCGCAGCAGGTCCAGCGTCGGCCCCACCGGCAGCCGGCGCTCGCGGGCCAGCAGGTCGGAGAGCGCCTCGCCCTCGACGAGCTCCATGACCAGGTAGGCGAGGTGCTCGCCAGAACCCTCGTCGGCCGTCACCTCGCCGTAGTCGTGGAGGGCGGCGATGTTCCGGTGCGCCAGGACGGCGGTGTGGCGGGCCTCGGCCCGGAAGCGGGCCAGGAAGGTGGGGTCCCCGGTGAACTCGCTGCGCAGCACCTTCACCGCGACGGCCCGGTCGAGCAGCGTGTCGCGGGCCCGCCAGACCTGGCCCATGCCACCGGTGGCCAGCAGGGCCAGGAGCTCGTAGCGGTCCCCGAGGGGCCGCTGCCCCGGTTCCACCATCCCGCGCACTCCCTGTCGCCGCCCTGCCCGCTCCCACCCTCGCACCGGGGCGCGCCGGCCACCTGTCGGAGGCGGGACGGTCACCCGGCCGTGTTCGTCGACGACTCGGTGGGCGCGGCGGAGGAGGAGGAAGGCGGCGTCGGGGAAGTGGACGGCTCGGTGACGGGGCTCTCGCTCGTCGTCTGGGAGGACGACGGGGCCGGACTCGTCGACGTGCCGGGCAGCGGGGGCGGCGGGGCGGAGGTGCTCGGCGCGGTGGTCTCGGGTGCCGGCTCCTCGACCGGCGCCTGCTCCTCCTCCTCGACAGGGGTGCCGGCGCCGGCGCCGCCCGCCGAACCGGTGACGGCAGGCCGTGAGGCCGGGCCCTCGACCTGGGTGGTGGTGTCCGGGGCGGCGTAGGTGACCACCACGGTGTCGCCGGCCTCGAGCGGCTCGCCGTCCGGCTCGATCGCGGTGACCTGGTCGGGGACGACGTCGTTGCGCGGCTCGGCGCGGGGCTCGACGTCGAGCCCCAGGCGGGTCAGCCGGCGCACGACCTCGTCCACGGGCCGGCCGACGAACTCGCCGGCGTCCAGGACGATGCTGCCGGCCTCCCGCTGCTCGGCGGCCACCGCCGGGCTGCCTGCGGAGTCGTCCGCGAGCGCGAGCAGCAGGGCGACCGCGATGCCGGCCCCGGCCAGGAGACCCAGGAGCGGCAGCAGCACCATGGCCGCGCGGTTGCGGCGCCGCTCCGCCGGGGGTCGGGTGACCGGTCCGGTGGTGACCGTCTCGGGCCCTGAGGCGGAATCGACGACGGCCGCCGCCACGTTCACCGTCGGCGGCGCCTCGGGCAGCGGACGCCCGGCCCGCACGTCGTCGATCGCGGCGACGAAGGCCGCGCCGTTCGGGAAGCGGACGGCGGGGTTCTTGGCCAGGGCCCGGCCGATCAGCGTGCGGACCTCGGCCGGCAGTTCGTCGGGCAGGGGCTCGGGCTCCTGGCGGACCTGCTTGAGGGCGATCGTGACGGCGTTGTCGCCCTCGAACGCCTTGTTGCCGGTCAAGCACTCGTAGCCGATGAGGCCCAGCGCGTAGACATCGCTCGCCGGGGTGGCGGGACGGCCCTCGGCCTGCTCCGGTGAGAGGTACTGCGGCGTGCCGATCACCTGTCCGGTGCGGGTGAGCGCGACGGAGCGGGCGGACCAGGCGATGCCGAAGTCGGTGATCTTCACGCTGCCGTCGGGCCGCACGAGGATGTTCCCCGGCTTGACGTCGCGGTGGACCATGCCGGCCTGGTGCGCCTCGCCGAGGCCGAACGCGGTCTGCCGCAGCAGGGAG
>DASQTE010000393.1:0-5809 GCA_035642035.1 Blastococcus sp. | reverse complement strand
GCCGGGGTTGCGCGAGGCGCTCGGCCTGACGGAGGACGGCACCGCCGGCCTGCGGGCCACCGACGCCGTCGAGACGCAGGCGTCCGCCCTCGTCGCCGGCATGGAGGCGCGGGCCTGGACCGCCGGCGCGGTGGACGGCGTCGTGCGGGAGGTGCTGGGGAGGGAGGACGAGGAGGTCGCCGCCGTCCTGCGGTTCGCCGTCGACGAGGTCGTCCCCCGGCTGGAGCGCACCACCGACGAGCTCGACGCCACCCTGCACGCGCTCGAGGGCGGCTACGTCCCGGCCGGGCCATCGGGCTCGCCGCTGCGCGGGCTGGTCAACGTGCTGCCGACCGGCCGCAACTTCTACTCCGTCGACCCGAGGGCGGTGCCGTCCCGGCTCGCGTGGGAGACCGGCCAGGCCCTGGCGGAGTCGCTGGTCGACCGGTACCGCGCCGACACCGGGGAGTACCCGCGCTCGGTCGGGCTGTCGGTGTGGGGCACGTCGGCGATGCGCACCTCCGGGGACGACGTCGCCGAGGTGCTGGCCCTCCTCGGCGTCCGCCCGGTGTGGGACGACGCCTCCCGGCGGGTGACCGGGCTGGAGGCCGTGCCGCTCGACGAGCTGGGCCGGCCGCGGATCGACGTCACCGTGCGGATCAGCGGGTTCTTCCGGGACGCGTTCCCGCATGTGGTCACCATGCTCGACGACGCGGTCACGCTGGCGGCCTCGCTCGACGAGACCGGCGAGCTGAACTTCGTGAAGGCGCACGTGGACGCCGACCTGGCGACCCACGGCGACCGGCGCCGGGCCACCACTCGCGTCTTCGGCTCGAAGCCGGGCGCCTACGGGGCCGGCCTGCTCTCGCTGATCGACAGCCGGAACTGGCGCGGGGACGCCGACCTCGCGGAGGTCTACGCGGTCTGGGGCGGCTACGCGTACGGCCGCGACCTCGACGGCGTGCAGGCGCGGCCGGACATGGAGGCGGCGTACCGGCGGATCGCCGTCGCGGCGAAGAACGTCGACACCCGCGAGCACGACATCGCCGACTCCGACGACTACTTCCAGTACCACGGCGGGATGGTCGCCACGGTCCGCGCGCTGACCGGCAGCGCGCCCGCCGCCTACCTCGGCGACTCCACCCGCCCCGAGCAGGTGCGCACCCGCTCGCTGCTGGAGGAGACGTCCCGCGTCTTCCGGGCGCGCGTGGTCAACCCCAAGTGGCTCGAGGCGATGCGCCGGCACGGCTACAAGGGCGCCTTCGAGCTGGCGGCGACGGTGGACTACCTCTTCGGTTACGACGCCACGACCGGCGTCGTCGCCGACTGGATGTACGAGAAGCTCGCTCAGACCTACGTGCTCGACTCCGAGAACCGGGCGTTCATGGAGACGTCGAACCCGTGGGCCCTGCACGGCATCGCGGAGCGGCTGCTCGAGGCGGTCGACCGGAAGATGTGGGCCGACCCCGACCCGGCGCTGCTCGCCGAGCTCCAGCAGGCCTACCTCGACACCGAGGGCGACCTGGAGGGCGGCGACACCCCGGCGCAGCTCCCGACGGCCTGACCGTCAGCCGACCGGCGTGGCCGCGTCCTCGGCCTCGATCTGGGCGTTCCACTCGGGCTTGCCGGCCTGCCAGCGGTCCTCGGTGTCGCCACGCCGCCAGTAGCCGGAGATCGAGGTGAACTCGGGGTCTAGTCCGCGCTCGGCACGCAGGTGGCGGCGCAGCTCGCGGACGGCGACCGCCTCGCCGTGCACGAACACGTGGCCCCTGCCCTCCGGGAGCGGGAGCCCCCGGACGGCCGCGACCAGGGCCTCGCCCGGGGCGGCGTCGCCGCGGTGCACCCACACCAGCTCGACCCCGTCGGCGACGACGACGTCGGACTGCTCCTCCTCGGGGCCCGCGACCTCGACGAGCGCCAGCACCCGCGCGCCGACGGGCAGCCGGTCGAGCGTCGCCGCGATCGCCGGCAGCGCGGCCTCGTCACCGGCGAGCAGGTGCCAGTCCGCCTCCGGGTGCGGCGCGTAGGCGCCGCCGGGCCCCATCAGCTGGATGACGTCACCGGGCTGCGCCGCCGCGGCCCACGGACCGGCCAGCCCCTGGTCGCCGTGGTGCACGAAGTCGATGGTCAGCTCACCGGCGTCGGCGTCCCAGGCCCGCACCGTGTAGGTGCGGGTGACCGGCCACTGCTCGCGCGGCAGCTCCGCCTGCAGCCGGTCGACGTCGAACGGCGCCGGGTAGGACGCGCCGGCGGGGGCGAACAGCAGCTTGACGTAGTGGTCGGTGAACTCGCCGGCCGGGAAGCCGGCCAGACCCTCGCCGCCGAGCACGACGCGGATCATGTGCGGCGTGATCCGCTCGGTGCGGACCACCGTCCCGACCCGCGGCGTGCGCTTGCGCCGCCCGCCCTGCCCGGAGCCCTCGGCCGAGGGGGCGGGGCGTGTCGTGGGCAGCTCGGTCATGCGGTTCCTCCAGGAGCCTGCGCGACGGACTGCCGCGACCAGGTAAGGGTCACCTTAGTCGCCGAACCCGGGAGCGGGCTGTGATCTCGGTCAGCCCTTGGTCGCGGGGCGGGCGCGGACGTGGATGCGTTCGCCCTGCGGGCCGTAGAGCGCGAGCACCTCGGCCGGGGCGGGTCCGGGGTTGGCCAGCGCGTGCGGGGTGCGGGTGTCGAACTCGGCCACCTCGCCGGCGACGAGGGTCACGTCGTGCTCGCCGAGCAGCAGCCGGAGCCGCCCGGACAGCACGTAGAGCCACTCGTAGCCCTCGTGGCTCTGCTGCTCCAGCTCCACCCCCGGCCAGCCCGCCGGGTAGACCTGCTTGTAGGCCTGCAGACCACCGGGCCGGCGGGTCAGCGGGATCATCGTGATCCCGTGCCGCTCGACCGCGCGCTGGTGGATCCGCGGGTCGCCGGTCTCCGGGGCGTCGACCAGTTCGTCGAGCGGGACCTGGTGCGCCCGGGCGAGCGGCAGCAGGAGCTCCAGGGTCGGCCGCCGCTGACCGGACTCCAGCCGCGACAGCGTGCTGACCGAGATCCCGGTCGAGGCCGAGAGCTGGCCGAGCGTGTCGCCCCGCTGCACCCGCAGGGCGCGGAGCCGGGGACCCACGGCCGACAGGACCGCACCGAGCCCGGGGACGTCGTCCTTTGCCATACCGGCAACGATAGTTGTCAATCCGGCGGGAGGGGGCGGACAGTCGGCCGCAGACCCCCGACGGAAGGACAGAACAGATGGACGAGCGGTACGACGTGGTGGTCGTCGGAGGCGGCGCGGCCGGGTTGAGCGGGGCGCTGGCCCTCTCCCGGGCGCGACGGAAGGTGCTGGTCGTCGACGCGGGGCAGCCCCGCAACGCGCCGGCCGGGCACGTGCACAACTACCTCGGGCGCGAGGGCACGCCGCCGGGCGAGCTGCTGGCCACCGGTCGCGAGGAGGTCGCCGGGTACGGCGGCGAGGTGGTGACCGGCGAGGTCGTCGGCGCCGAGCGGGTGGACGACGTGTTCCGGGTCGACCTCGCCGACGGCGGGCACGTGCACGCCCGGCGGCTCCTCGTGACGACGGGGCTCACCGACGAGCTGCCCGACATCCCGGGCGTGCGGGAGCTGTGGGGGAGCGACGTCCTGCACTGCCCCTACTGCCACGGGTGGGAGGTGCGCGACCGGGCGATCGGCATCATCGGCGGCCCGATGGGGATGCACGCCGCCCTGCTGTGGCGGCAGTGGAGCGCCGACGTGACCCTCTTCCGGCACACCGGCCCGGAGCTGACCCACGACGAGCGGGAGCAGCTGGCGGCGCTGCGCGTCCGGGTGGTCGAGGGGGAGGTCGCGGCACTCGGGACGAGCGACGGGCGGCTGGCCGGAGTGCGGCTGGCGTCCGGCGAGCTGGTGGAGCGGGAGGCGGTCGTCGTCGCGCCGCGGTTCACCGCGAATTCCGCCCTCCTCGGCGCCCTCGGCCTCGAGCCGGTCGAGCTGGAGGTGAACGGCAACGTGGTCGGCACCTACGTCCCCTCGGAGCCGATGGGCGCCACCACCGTCCCGGGCGTGTGGGTGGCCGGGAACGTGGCCAACCTCCAGGCGCAGGTGATATCGGCCGCGGCGGCGGGGCTGAACGCCGCGAGTCACCTCAACTTCGACCTGATCACCGAGGACGCCCGGCGGGCGGTCGAGACGGCGGCGGTCGGGCACGAGCACGGGCACGGGCACGACTGGGAGGAGCAGTACCGCTCGAGCACGACGCCGTGGAGCGGCCACCCCAACGCGCCGCTGGTCGCCGAGGCCGCGGACCTCCCGCCCGGATCGGCACTCGACGTGGGCTGCGGGGAGGGCGCCGACGCGATCTGGCTCGCCGGGCGCGGGTGGCGGGTGACCGCCGTCGACCTGTCGCCCACGGCGCTGGAGCGGGCGGCCGGCCATGCCGCCGCGGCCGGCGTCGAGGTCGACTGGCGGCAGGTGGACGTGACCGACTGGGTGCCGGAGGAGAAGGTCTACGAACTGGTGACCTCGCACTTCGTGCACCTGGGCGGCGAGCTGCACCGGGAGGTGCTCGCCCGGTTGGCCGCGGCCGTCGCCCCCGGCGGCACGCTGCTGCTCGTCGGGCACGACGTCAGCGACCTGGAGGTCGGTGCGAGGCGGCCGCACTCGGCGGACCAGTACTTCGCGGCCGACGCGGTCGCCGCGTCGCTCGACCCGGCCGAGTGGCAGGTCGACGTCGCCGAGGCCAGGCCGCGCGAGGCGAAGCCGCAGGAGGGCCCGGTGGCCACCGTGCACGACGCCGTCGTGGTCGCCCGCCGGCGGGGATGAGCGTCGGGTGCGTCAGCTCTCCGGCGGGAAGAGCGTGCCGAGCCCGAAGCGGGTGGGCCTGACGAACGGCCGCCACCCGTGGCGCGGCTGCGCCAGCCGGTCGGCGACCACCCAGAGGACGGCGGGGTCGTGCCCCATCCCGAGGTGGCTGCTGCGGACGGCGACGTTCTCGCTGTTCGGGCCGGGCTCCTGGCGGCAGGCCCGCCAGTCGACGACGCCGTCCCAGCGCGAGTAGACGGCGGTGCTCGGCACCGGCAGGGGACGGGCGAGGGAGGTCCGGCGCTGCCGCCCGCCGGCCGTCGCCCAGGGCTGGACGGTCGCGAAGGGGGAACCGAGCGAGATCACCTGCCGCACCTGGCGTGGCGCCTTCCGGGCCAGCGTGCGCGCGAAGATGCCTCCGAGGCTCCACCCGACGATGGTGACCGAGGTCCCGTGCTCACCGGCCAGGCGGTCCACCAGGCGGGGGAGTTCCTCGTCGATCTCCTTGCTCGGGCCCCGGTTGCGCCCCAGCGCCCAGCCGACGACCGGGTACCCGAGCCGCCGCACCCACGTCCGCAGCACCTGTGTGGAGACGTCGGACGCGAGCAGGCCCGGCAGCACGAGCACCGGGTGCGGTTCCCCGCGCGGCGCCCAGCGGAGCAGGGGCAGGGCGCCGGCCGCGGCGCCACCGGCGCTGACGAGGGTGCGCGCGGGCTCGGTGGCGGCGAGGAAGAGGGCGCGGCGGCGGGCGACGCGCGGATCGGGACGGGCGGCCATGACGGCACCATGCCCCCGATCGGGCCCGGTCACTCGGGCGGTCGGGCGGGCCGGCGCGCCCTCCTCAGTCGGTGGTGGGCGGAAGCAGGCGGGGGGCGAACACCTCGTCGATCGGGCGGGGACCGACGTACTGGCGGCAGGTGCACGGCACCCAGGCCACCCCGGCCCACCGCCCGCGCTTGTCGAAGGTGTCGCGGCGGAGCTCGGCGTAGCAGGTGTTCGTGTCGCGGTCGTGCTGGCTGAGCGTGTGGCCGCAGCCGCACAGCGGCGTGACCGGCGG
>DASQTE010000392.1:0-3330 GCA_035642035.1 Blastococcus sp. | reverse complement strand
ATCGACCGATGCGGCGCCCCGCATCCGGGGGCCCCAGAGAGGACGGTCGGTGCCTGAGCAGACCGCAGATCAGACCCCCGAGGTGACGGTCCCGGTGGAGACGCCCGAAGCGCGGGCGGACGGCAGCCGGGCCGAGGTGGCGGAGACGCGCGCCGAGCGGGACGCCCGCTTTGAGCGCGACGCCCTGCCGTTCCTCGACCAGCTGTACCCGGCGGCGCTGCGGATGACCCGCAACCCCGCCGACGCCGAGGACCTGGTCCAGGAGACCTTCGTGAAGGCCTACTCGGCCTTCCACCAGTTCGCCGAGGGCACGAACCTCAAGGCGTGGCTGTACCGGATCCTGACCAACACGTACATCAACAGCTACCGCAAGAAGCAGCGGCAGCCACAGCAGTACCCCACCGAGCAGGTGCAGGACTGGCAGCTCTACGCGGCCGAGGAGCACACCTCCAGCGGTCTGCGCTCGGCCGAGATCGAGGCGCTGGACCACCTGCCGGACACCGACATCAAGGAGGCCCTCCAGCAGCTGCCGGAGGACTTCCGCCTGGCGGTGTACCTCGCCGACGTCGAGGGCTTCGCCTACAAGGAGATCGCCGAGATCATGGGCACTCCGATCGGCACGGTGATGTCGCGACTGCACCGTGGCCGCCGGGGCCTGCAGAAGCTGTTGGCCGATTACGCCCGCGAGCGCGGCTTCGTCCGCGCCGGAGCCGGTGAGGAGGCGAGCCAGTCATGACCGACGACGTCCATGGCCAGGGCGAGCCCATCGAGATCACCTCGTGCGACGACGTGCTGTCGCACGTCTTCGAATTCCTCGACCACGAGACCGGTGACGCGCGGCGGGCGCAGATCGCCGAGCACCTCGAGGACTGCTCGCCCTGCCTGCGCGAGTTCGGCATCGAGCAGGAGTTCAAGGCGCTGGTCCGGCGGCGCTGCGGCGGCGACGCCCCGCCGTCCGGCCTGCGGGAGCGGATCAAGATCCAGCTGACGAGCGTCTCGTTCGAGGAGGACGGCACGCAGATCAGCGTCGAGCGGATCACCGCCGAGCGGACCGGCGACAGCCCCGCGTCGGCCTGACCCCGGACGACGAGCGCCCCGTCTCCCGCGGCTGCGGGGGACGGGGCGCTGTCGTCCGGCCCCTTGCAGGGGCACTTGCTCAGGCGTTGGGCCGCTTGCCGTGGTTGGCCTTGTTCCCCTTGCGGGAGCGACGCTTGCGTCCACGCTTGGACATCGCGCTGCCCTCCTCTCGCTGCCGGTGTGGGGCCGCAGACCCCCTCGTTCTCGCGGGCCGGGACGCCGGTCACAATCGTGCGCGGCGTCGCCGGAACCGCCAAGCTGACACTGCAAGCCTCTCACGGGGCGCTCCGGTCGCGTGCCGGGCGGGGGACTTGCCGAGGGGGCACTGGTGGCACAGCTGAGCATCGAGACCGTGCTGGTGGCCGGACGAGGGCCGGCGGCCTGCGCCGTCATCTCCGCCTGCACCCGCCTGGGGGTGAAGGCCGTCGCGGTGCACTCGGAGACCGAGCGCACGGCTCGGCACGTCCGCCTCGCCGACGACGCGGTGCTGCTCGGCCCCGCTCCGGCGGCGGAGTCCTACCTCGCCGTCGACCGCATCGTCGAGGCCGCCCGTCGCAGCGGGGTCCGCGCCGTCCTGCCCGTCCCGCCGGCGCTGGCCGGCAACGCCCGCCTCGCCGCCGCCGTCGTCGACGCCGGCCTGACCTGGGTCGGGCCCGACGCCGAGGTCCTCGAGCGCCTCGGGGGAGACGGGGTGGAGCCGGCCAGCGAGCGCGGCTTCCTGGCCTGGGTCACCGACGACGGACTGCGCTTCGCCACCCCGGTAGCCCGTGACCGCGCGGCCGGCATCGCGCGGGTCTCCTGGACGCCGGACGAGTGGGCGGCCGGCGGCTCGCTGGACCTGCCGCCCAGCGCCCGGCGCCTGGCCGAGGTGGGTTGGCGGGGGCTGGTGACGGTCGGCGTCGCTCCCGACGGTGCGCTGGGCGAGGTGGCGGCCGGGTTCTCGCTCGACATGGCCGTCCTCGAGCGCGCGCACGGTGTGGACGCCGTCGAGCTGGCCCTCAGCAGCGCGGACGGCGCCACCGGCCCGGCACCCGGAGACCGCCCGGTGCGGGCCGCGGTGGCGGCCCAGCTGCGGTCGACGCTGCCGCCGGGCACCGCGGGCCGGATCACCGGGCGGCTGCCGGGGATCGCCGGGCGGCACGCCGACGGCGGCGACGTGGTGGCCGTGAGCGGCTACGAGCCCGGCGACCGGCTCGACGGCTGGTACGACGCGCTGCTGGCGACCGTGAGCGCCGACGGCCCGGACACCCGTTCCGCGGCGGGCGCGGTGTCGGCGGTGCTGTCGGGGCTGCCGGACGTCGGCGTGCCGCACGACGGCGCTGAGGTCTCGGCCGTCCTCGGGCGACTGGCCGCCGGCAGGAGCGTCCCGAGAGCCTGACCCGCATGCTTGGATGACTCCGCCCGGATCGGTGCAGGTTCGCAGAGGAGGCGCGGTGGCGGTCGAGGAGATCCACGCGGAGATGGTCTCCAGCGTGTGGAAGGTCCTCGTGGAGCCCGGTGCACCGGTGGCCGCGGGGGACACCCTGGTCATCCTCGAGTCGATGAAGATGGAGATCCCCGTCCTCACCGAGCGGGCCGGCGTCGTGCAGGAGATGCACGTGGTCGAGGGCGAGGTGCTCCAGGAGGGCGACCTCATCGCCACCGTCACCGACGGCTGAACGCTAGAGGTCGAGGGCGTAGACCATGAGGTCGATGCCGGGGACCGGGCTCCAGTCCCGCTCGGGCAGCCGGTAGAAGCCCAGCCGCTCGTAGAGGCGGTGCGCGGCCGTCATCTCCGGACCGGTCGAGAGGATCATGCGGCGCTTGCCGGCTGCCCGGGCCAGGTCCAGGCAGGTGGTCACCAGCAGCTCGCCGATGCCGCGGCCCCGCGCCGCGGGGTCGACGACGAGCATGCGGAACGCGGCCTCCTCGCCGGAGGTGGTCACCTCGCCGAAGTCGCCGCTGAGCACGAGCGCGACGCTGCCCACCACGCGGTCGTCCTCGTCCCGGACCACGAGGAGCTCGGCGCGGGTCGAGCGGCCGGCGACGTCGGCGAGCTCGGGCGTGTACCCGTCGGAGGCGAGACCGCCCTCGACGTAGACGCGGACGGTGAGCTCGGCGATGCGGTCGAACTCGTCGGGGCGGGCGGGCTGCACGGTCAGGGCCGGGGCGGGTGGGACCACCTCCGCAGCGTATGTGGCCCTCCTTCCAGGGGCCCTCCGCGAGCTCGTGAGCGGCGGGGGCAGGAGGGCCCTTTGTCTAGGCTCGGTCCAC
>DASQTE010000391.1:0-4316 GCA_035642035.1 Blastococcus sp. | reverse complement strand
TCCGGCGCGGCGGGCCGCCGGGCCGTCGCGCAGCTGGTCTTGACGGCGACCAGCCTGCAGGGCGTCGACGCCGTCCAGCTGACCATCGGCGGCGAACCGGTCGAGGCGCCGCTGCCCACGGGCGAGCTGACGTCGGCGCCGTTGACCGCCGCCGACTACGCCGTCTTCCTGACCGCCGCCGAGGCGCCGTCGCCGGCGGCGGTCCCGGCGCCGCCCTCCTGACGGTCAGGCGTCCCGGGCCGGGTCAGCGGGAGCGGCCGGACCGTCCCGTGCCGGGCCGGCCACCGGTGCCGCGGGACGACGAGCCGCGGCCGCGCCGCCCGCCCTCGGTCGCCGCCGTCCGGCCGCCGGAGCGCGCGGGACGGGACTGGCGGTCGTGGCCGTCGTGGTGCCGGTCGCCCTTGTGGCGCTCCCGGCCCGGTCCGCGGCCGGCGGACCCGACCGAGCAGTCGCGGCAGGTGCTGAACCAGGGGGCGATGCCGGTGCCGCAGGAGGTGCAGCGCCCGGACGCCGACAGCCCGATGGCGTCGGGCAGCAGCTCGGTGATCCGGTCGGCGCAGGCGTCCTCGACCTCGGCGGCGTCCTCGCTGCTCAGCCCGGCCACTCCGGGGAACGAGCGGAGCAGCGTCTGGGCGTCGCGCGCGGCGGCGGCCGCCTGCTCGTAGTCCTCGACCATGCCCTTGGCCGGCATCGGCTCGAGCACCGACTCCGGGTCGACCCGCAGCCCGGCCGCGTGCCGGAGGGCGGCCTTGGCCAGGACCAGCCAGCGGGTGCGCCGCGGCGGGTTGTAGTCGATCGGCAGGTTGATCAGCCGCCACACCGTCCAGAGGTCGCCGGCCGCGCCCAGCGGACCGCGCAGCAGCGGCAGCAGGGCGTGCACCCGGACGATCAGGCCGGTCACGTCGTCGGCGGTCATCGCCTGGTCCTTGGTGGCGGCGCGCGCCCAGGCCATCCAGCGGGTCAGCGCCTCGGGCAGGTCGACCGGCTCGAAGGCGCCCAGGTCGTCGAGCTCCGGGCGAAGCCGCGGCCGGCGCTTGGGCAGGTCGCTCATCGCGTCGCCGCGGGCCACCTCCGCGCCGGCCTTGAGCAGTCCGGCGTCGGCCCGCATGCCGGTGACCCCGGCGAGGACGCCGACGGCGCCGTGCCCGGTCAGGCCGTAGCGCCCCGCACGGCCGGCGATCTGCGCCGTCTCCCAGGTGCGCAGCGCGCGCCGCTCGAAGCCGTCGAACTTCGTCGTCTCGGCGAACAGCACGGTGGTGGCGGGCACGTTGATGCCGTGGCCGATGACGTCGGTGGTCACGAGGACCTCGGTCTCGCCGCGGGTGAACCGGTCGATGACCTCGCGGCGGGTGGCCGGCGGCAACGCGCCGTAGAGGACGCCGACCTTGCCCGGGCGGTACGGGTCGAGCGCGGCTGCGACGGCGTAGACCGCCTTGCGGGAGAACGCGACGACGAGGGTCTGCGACCGGACGCCGTCGGCACGCACCGGGGTGCGCAGGACGTCGAGCCGCGACAGCCGCTTGTGGTTGACGACGGTGATCTTCTTCGCGTCCGACACCAGCGGCTTGAGCAGCAGGTAGGCCTCCGCCGCGGAGATCAGGTGCATCTCGCGGTAGTCGCCGGTGAGGACCAGGCGCGCCCAGTGGTGGCCGCGGTCGGGGTCGGCGACCCAGTGCGACTCGTCGAGGACCAGGAGGTCGCCGCGCATCGGCGCCTTCTCCACGGTGCAGCAGACGATCGGCGCGTCGGGGTCGATCTCCTCCTCGCCGGTGGAGAGGCCGACGGTGCCGGCGGGCAGCTGCGCGGACAGCCGCGCGTACGCCTCGTGGGCCAGTTGGCGGAGGGGCGCGGCGTAGACGCCGCGGCCGTTCTTCTCCAGCGCGAGGAGCGAGTCGTAGGTCTTGCCGGAGTTGGTGGGCCCGAGGTGGAAGACCACGTTCTCCGGCCGGGTGGTGCGCACGGGCAGCTCTGGCTCGGCGCCGTCCACCCAGCTCTGCTGGGCGAGCTTCTCGACACGGGCCGCGGCGCGGTCGTCGTCGCGGTCGCGGAGCTCGCGGGCGCTGCGCTCACGGCGCCGATAGGGGGACTGCTGGGGAACGGTCACAGGGGGAGAGAGGCCTTCGGTCAGCGGAAGTCGGGGCGGGTCCGCTCGAGCGCGGATGCCAGCTGCCGCGGACCCTACGGACGACAACACCGCGGACCGGGCGGACATGCCCGGGGTCAGGCCGCACGTCGCTCCCCCTCGTGGGCGGCGAGCAGGCGGACCTCGATGATCAGGCCGCGGATCGCGACGACGTCGTTCAGCGTGCGGGGCGCTGCGAGCAGCGGTCCCTCGGCGGAGCGGTAGGCGACGGTCACCGGGCAGACGACGCCGCTGCGGGACCGGGCCGCTGGGCGGGACGGCCGCAGCGGCAGCACCCGGTCGGCCACGTCGGTCCAGCCCTGCGTCGACCGCGGGACGCCGACCAGCAGCGCGAGGTCGCCGAGCAGGCCGGCCGCGTTCTCCACGACCAGCCGGTGCGCCCGGTCGCGCGGCCAGGAGGCGGCCGGCTGGACGACGTCGACGCGGACGCCGAGGGCGGTGAGCAGGTTGGCCGCGCCGCACACCTGCAGCCGTGGGATCGACCCGGCGGGGGTCACGGCGGCGCGGGCGCGCAGCCGGGCCAGGGTGGCGCTGTACCGGAGCCGGCGCTGCTGCTGGGTGGCCGGCGTGGTGCGGGCGTCGTGGGGGAGGACGGCGGGGCGGGGTGGGGCAGCGGTCACGTGCTCTCCTCGCGGACCGGGGGCCGGGAAGGCCCGGGACGCGTCCAGCGTCCAGCGGGGCGATGTCAGGGGCGTGACCACGACGCGGCGCCCGTGGGAACAGCACGGGGCGGGTCAGCGGAGGCGGCGGGCCGCCCCGGCCAGGGTCCGCGCGGTGAGCCGGCCGTCGGCCAGCCCCAGGTCGACGACGTCGTCGAACACCCGCTGGTCGTGTGCGGCGGCGCGGAAGACGGCGTCCATCACCCACGGCCACCGGCTCGCCCACGACGCCGTCGACGAGTGCAGCAGGTGCCGGCCCAGGCGCCCGCGCAGCGCCGCGCGGTACCCGGCACCCGCCGAGGCGCCCCGCACGGCGGCAGCACCGGCCAGCGCCCCGGAGAGGACGGCGTAGAAGATGCCCTCCCCGGTCAGCGGGTTGATCAGCGAGGCGGCGTCGCCGGCCAGCAGCACGCGGCCGTCGGGCTGCCGCGGCCGGCCGGTCGACAGCGGCAGCCGGTGCGCCCTGAGCTGGACGGCCCCGACGCCGGGGAGCAGCCGCTCCAGCCCGGCCAGCAGCCCCTCGCGGTTGACGCCGCCGGAGACGAGCTCGCCGTAGCCGACGTTGGCGCGGCCGTCGCCGAGCGGGAACGACCACGCGTAGGCCGGCCACCGCTGCTCGGTGGTGGCGATGAGCTGGACGTCCTCGAGGCCCTCGGGCACCGGCGCGTAGCCGCGGATGGCGATCGCCAGCTGCTGCGGCCGGTTCGGGGCGGTGCCGAGGGCCCGGCGGACGACGGACTCCGCGCCGTCCGCACCGACCAGGACGCCCGCCGTCAGGACGCCGTCGACCTCGACGTGGTCCGCGCGCACCTCGACCCGGCGGACGACGTGCCGCCGGAACTCCGCCCCCGTCGCGAGCGCGGCGTCGAGCAGCCGGGCGTCGAGGACGGCGCGGGGCACGACCCGGGCCGGGCGGTGCATGGTGCGCTCGACGGTGGCCCCGCCCGGCGACCGCAGGCGCAGCCAGGGGATGACGGCGTAACCCTCCGTCAGCGCGGCGGTGTCCATCCCCAGGCCGGCCAGCACGTCGAGCGCCTCGGGGGCGATGCCGTCGCCGCACACCTTGTCGCGCGGGAAGTCGGCCCGGTCGAGCACGAGGACCCGGGCCGTCGGCTGGGCGCGGCGGGCGGCCGCGGCGCAGGCGGCCCCGGCCGGCCCGCCACCCACGACGACGACGTTCCAGTGCTCCACGGGAGGAACGCTAGGCAGCGCGCGGGCTCAGCGCCCGACGGGGCGCGCGACGCCGTCCCAGTTCTGGGCCAGCAGCCGGCGCCAGCTGTCGAGGTCGTGAGCCGCGGGCTCCGTGCTGCCGATGAAGTCCAGCAGCACGTCGCAGAAGCGCTCGGGGTCGTCGAGGTGCGGCCAGTGGCCGGCGTCGCGGAACACCTCGATGCGGGCGCTGGGCACCAGCGAGCGCACCGTCTCGGCGTGCTGCGCCGGGACGATCGGGTCGCGGCTGCCCCAGATGACCAGCAGCGGGATGGAGTCGGCCAGGTAGAGGCGGTCCAGCGCCG
>DASQTE010000390.1:0-3067 GCA_035642035.1 Blastococcus sp. | reverse complement strand
CAACGCCGTCCTCCCCGACGACCGCATCGAGGCCGTGCAGACCGGCTGTTGCCCGCACACCGCGATCCGCGACGACATCACCGCCAATCTCGACGCCGTCGAGCTGCTGGAGTCGCGGCACCCGGGGCTGGAGCTCGTCCTGGTCGAGAGCGGCGGCGACAACCTGACGGCGAGCTTCAGCTACGGGCTGGTCGACGTGCAGATCTTCGTCATCGACGTCGCCGGCGGGGACAAGGTGCCGCGCAAGGGCGGGCCGGGGGTGACGGCGGCCGACCTCCTCGTCGTCAACAAGACCGATCTCGCGCCGATGGTCGGCGCCGACCTCGACGTCATGCGCCGCGACTCGGCCGCCGTGCGGAAGGGGAAGCCGACGCACCTCGTCTCACTGCGCGAGGACCCGTCGGCCGCGACGGTGGCGGAGTGGGTGCGGGAGCAGGTGCGGGCGAAGGCGCTGCAGACGGCGTGAGGTCCCGGGTCGAGATCGTCGCCCGGGCCGGTCCGGCGGGCCGGACGGTGCTGCCGGTGGTCCGCGCGAGCGGGCAGTTCGCCGTCCGGCGGACCGGTGCGTCGTCGGTGCACCTGGTCGCGACGGCGTTCGGCCCGCTCGGCGGCGACGAGGCGGAGGTCTCCGTGGTCGTCGAGGAGGGGGCGCGGCTGAGCGTGCGGTCGGTGGCCGCGGCGGTCGCCCTGCCCTCGCGCGGTGGACCGCGGCCCTCGCTGCAGCGGATCACCGCCGAGGTCGCCGGATCGCTGGACCTGCGGCTCGAGCCGACGGTGGTCGCCGCCCGCGCCCACCACGTCGCCGAGCTCGCCGTCGAGCTGGGCGACGATGCCCTCCTCACCGCCACCGAGCAGGTGCTCCTCGGCCGTGCGGACGAGGAGCCGGGCCGCTGGACCGGGACGACGCGGATCGTGCGGAACCGGCGCCCGCTGCTGCACACCACCGTCGGCCTGGGCCCGGGTGAGCCCGCGTGGTTGCCCCCGGTGGCCCCTCGGGCCTATGCATCAACGGTGCACATCGGAGCGGGCGCGGACGTGCGGACCGGGGAGGACGCCGTCCGGCTGCCCCTGGACGGTGGCTGGGTGACGACGGCCTGGGGCAGCGAGCTGCACCGGGTGGTGCGGACCGCCGACGAGCTGACGCCGGGCGCCGGCCTCAGGGGAACCGCGTGAGCCTCGTCGTCCGCGCCCGGCGGGTGGTCCTGCCCGACGGCGAGCGGGCCGCCACCGTGCACACCGAGGACGGCCGGATCACCGCCGTCACCGCCTTCGACGACGCCCCGTCCTCCGCCGTCACCCTCGCCGACGACGAGGTGCTGCTCCCGGGCCTGGTCGACAGCCACGTGCACGTCAATGAGCCCGGGCGCACCGAGTGGGAGGGTTTCGCCTCCGCGACGCGGGCGGCGGTCGCCGGCGGGGTCACCACGATCGTCGACATGCCCCTCAACTCGATCCCCGCGACGACGACCCTCGAGGCGTTGCACGTGAAACGGCAGGTGGCGGAGGGCCAGGTCGCGGCCGACGTCGCCTTCTGGGGCGGCGCCGTGCCCGGCAACCTCGACCAGCTGCGGCCGCTGCACGAGGCCGGCGTCGTCGGCTTCAAGTGCTTCCTGCTCGACTCCGGCGTCCCCGAGTTCCCGCCCCTGGACGACGCCGGCCTGCGGGCCGCGCTCGCCGAGCTCGCCACCTTCGACGGGCTGCTGATCGCGCACGCCGAGGACGCCGACGTCATCGCGGCCGCGCCGGCGCCCGGCGGGCCGAGCTACGCCGACTTCCTGGCGTCACGACCGGGGGCAGCGGAGCGGTCGGCGATCGGCCGGCTGGTCGAGGCCGCCCGCGACACCGGGGCGCGGGCGCACGTCGTCCACCTCGCCGACGCCGATGCCCTGCCGATCCTGCGGAAGGCCCGGGCCGACGGTGTGCGGATCACCGTCGAGACCTGCCCGCACTACCTCACGTTCGCCGCCGAGCAGGTGCCGGACGGCGCGACGGCGTTCAAGTGCTGCCCGCCGATCCGGGAGGCATCGCACCGCGAGGCGCTGTGGGCGGCGCTGACCGACGGCGACGTCGATCTCGTGGTCAGCGACCACTCGCCGTGCACGCCCGAGCTGAAGCGTCTGGACGTGGGCGACTTCGACGAGGCGTGGGGCGGCATCGCGTCGCTCCAGGTGGCCCTGCCCGTGGTGTGGACCGGCGCCCGGGCCCGCGGCGTCGGGCTGGACCGGGTGGTGAGCTGGATGTCCGCGGCGCCGGCCCGGCTGGCCGGGTTGCCGGGCAAGGGGTCGATCGCGATCGGGAAGGACGCCGACCTGGTGGCCTTCGCGCCCGAGGAGCGCTGGACGGTGGGGGACCTGGAGCACCGGAACCCGGTGACGCCGTACTCGGGTCGCGAGCTGCACGGGGTGGTCCGGCGGACCTGGCTGCGCGGACGGCCGGCCGACGGGGAGCCCGCCGGCCGGCTGCTGCGACGCGGTGCGTGATGTCGGCTCCCTCGCAGGGGCCCGCCGCGAGCGTGCGTGCGGTGGGGAGCGAGGGGGTCCTTCAGGCCTCGCTGCCCTTGGGGCTCGTCTCCTCGAAGGTCTTCGGGTCCGACCGGTCGCCGCCCTCCGGGTCGGGGTTGCCCAGCGCCGTCTCCGCGGGCAGGTGCTCGACGTAGTCCTTCGCGCGGGCCTCGAGGTCGTCGTGGTCGGGCGTGGTCATCGGCTGCTCCTCGGAGCGGGAGGGGGCGGCACGCCGCGCTGGCACGGGCGCGCGTGCCACAGTGATCGCCGCACACCCCCGCCGCAAGAGGGAGTTCGATGACCGACTTCACCCGCCTGCCGGACCTTGCGAACCGCGCCCTCGGTGGCGGCGTGGTGGCCGCCAACGACGAGTCGTTCGCCGAGCGCGAGAACCTCGTCCGGCCCGAGCCGCCGGCCGCGCGGACCGAGTTCGGGCACAAGGGCAAGGTGTACGACGGCTGGGAGACGCGGCGGCGGCGCACGCACGGTCACGACTGGGCCGTCGTCCGGCTCGGCGCCCCGGGGATCGTGGCGGGTGTCGTCGTCGACACCGCGTTCTTCACCGG
>DASQTE010000389.1:0-5382 GCA_035642035.1 Blastococcus sp. | reverse complement strand
GTGCGGGCGCTGGCCGAGGACTACAACGACCGCGTGCAGGCGTTCTGGCGGCGGCCGCAGGAGAGCCGGTGGTCGCCGGTCCCCGGACTGGCCGACGTCGAGGCGCTGGTGGCCGGGTGGTGGGAGAACCGCCCGCCCCCGCCCCCGCCCGCACCGACGGTGGAGGTCGTGCCGGCGCGCCGCCGGTTCCGGCTCCGGCGGTCGCGTCGGACAGGATGACCGCATGCGGTTCGTTCTCGAGGTCGACCTGGACGCCGGCGCCCTGGCAGGGGAGGGGCTGGGCCGCCGAGCTCGGCCGGATCCTGCGCTACTGGGGCGGCAGCATGACGCAGGTCCCGCTGGAGCTCGGCGCCCGCCAGGAGCTCATGGACAGCTCGTACGCGCCGGTCGGGGAGTGGCGCGTCGAGGCTTGACCGGGCTCAGACCCCCGTCGGCACGCGGTCGAGGAAGCCCAGCACCGTCCTGATCCGCCCGTCGCCGTCCAGGACGGCGACGTCGAACCCCGCGACCGGTGCCTCCTGGCCGTCCGGGCCGAGCTCCCACGTGAAGCGGGGTGGTCGTGGTGGGCGTCCACCGGACCGGCGAGGCGGAAGGTGAATCCGGGGAACTGCTGCTGCACGGCACCGATCGTGGCGTCGAGGGCGGCGCGGCCCTCGGCGGTGACGAGCGGGTCGGTGTAGCGGACGTCGTCGGCGAACAGCGCGGCCAGCGCGGTGCCGCGGGCGGCGGGGTCGGTCTCGTTCCAGGCGGCGAGGTAGCGGCCGGCGAGGTCGGGGGTGGCGGTCATGTCGATCTCCTTCTTTCTCGGTGGTGGTTCAGCGCCGGCGGAGGCCGGCGACCTGCAGGGCGGCGAAGGCGGCGACGACGACGGCCTGCAGCACGAGCCAGACGGCGCCGACGGTGGTGGGGGAGCCGGCGCCGGTGACGACGACGGCGACGCTGCCGATCGCCCACAGGGCGTTGGCCACGACGACGGCCCCGACGGCGGCGGTGCTGATGCGGACGCCGGCCCCGACGAGCCAGACGGCGGCGGCGTACACCAGCAGAAAGGCGCCGATGCCGCGGAGCAGGCCGCCGGACAGACCCAGGACGTCGTCCAGGAGCGGGGCGGCGGCGAGGTAGGCGGCACCGTTGAGGCCGGTGACGACGGCGTCGAGCCGGAGCGCGAGGCGGAGCAGGGAGTCGGACCGGGTGGGTGTGCGAGCCGCGTTCGCCGCGGCGGTGGAGGTTGTCATGGCGCCACCGTGTCGCCGCACGCGCCGCTGGTCGATTACCTCCCGGGTAAGCGACAGCGGGTCCGCGTGTCACTAGCGTCCGGGACGTGACCTCCGTCCGGACCCGCCCTGCCGTCGGCGACCTGCTGCGCGACTGGCGGCTGCGGCGCCGGCTCAGCCAGCTGGACCTCGCCAGCGACGCGGGCGTCTCGGCGCGGCATCTGAGCTTCGTCGAGACCGGCCGGGCCCGCCCGAGCCGGGAGATGGTGCTGCACCTGGCCGAGCAGCTGGAGGTGCCGCTCCGCGAGCGCAACGACCTGCTGCTCGCGGCGGGCTTCGCCCCGGTCTACGGACGGCGGGGCCTCGACGACCCCGACATGTCCGCCGTCCGGCGCGCCGTCGACCTCGTGCTGGCCGCCTACGAGCCGTACCCGGCGGTGGTCGTGAACCGGTCCTGGCAGCTGGTGGCGGGGAACGCCGGCGTCGCCCTGCTGACCGCGGGCGTGGCCGAGGAGCTGCTCGCGCCGCCGGCCAACGTGCTGCGGCTCAGCCTGCACCCCGACGGGCTCGCGCCGCGGATCCTCAACCTGCCGCAGTGGCGGCGGCACGTGCTGCACCGGCTCGACCGGGAGGCGCAGCTCACCGGGGACCCGCAGCTGCGCACGCTGCACGAGGAGCTCGTCGCCCTGCCCGGTGGCCTGGACCGCACCCCGCCGGACGGGATCGCCGTGCCGCTGCGGGTCCGTACCGGCGACGACGTCTTGAGCTTCCTCAGCACGGTGACCACGTTCGGCACCGCCGTCGACCTCACGGCCGCGGAGCTGACCATCGAGGCGTTCCTGCCCGCGGACGCGCACACCGCCGAGGTGCTGCGGCGGCTGGTGCGCTAGCGCGCCCGGTCGTCCTCAGGTGCGCCGTCCCCGGGCGCACCCTCCTCCTCCTGGCGCGCGTCCAGCTCGCGGGTCGCCATGCCGCCGTGGCCGCCCTCGTCGTGCTGGCCGGGGTGCAGGTTGTTCGGCTGGTCGTCGTCCTCGCGCGGCTCCGTCATGCGCCGAGTCTGCGTCCCTGGGGGGCCGTCCGCACAGTCGTGCTCTGCCCACTTTGGTGGGCAGAGCACGAGTTCTCCGGAAGCGGGATGGTGAGCGTCCTCACCGCCGGTCCGGGACGAAGCAGGCCTCGCTGCGGGTGGTGCCGGCCGTCGAGGCGGCGTCCCTCCCGTTCTTCGCCCAGTTCCTCGACGAGGACGACGAGTTCGGCGCCCTGCGCATCCTCCGCGCGGCCTGTTCCCCGGGCCGGCCACTCCACCTGCGCAAAGCTCTGCCTCTGCCCACGCTGCGTGGGCAGAGGCAGAGCTTCGTCAGGACAGGTCCTATAGGACGTCGAACTCGTTGAACGCCGCGCCGCCGGAGAGGGTCGCGTAACCCGGGCCGCGGTCGAAGAACGGCTCCTCGCCGGTGCGGGCAGCTCGCATCGAGGCGCGCAGCTCCTCGGTGGCCAGCGCGTCGGTCGCGCCGTCCCCGGTGACGACGACGCCGTAGTCCCGGCGGGCGCCCTCGACGCTCACCTTGCGCCAGGCGATGTCGCGCAGGACCTCCTCGACCGGGCGGTCCAGCGGGTCGCCCCAGCCACCGCCGCCCGTCGTCCGGATGCGGACGACGGTGCCGGCCTTCAGCGGCTCGGCGTCGGCGAGGGCGTCCACCTCGTGCTCGTCCGGCCCGCCCGGGTCCACCGTGACCTGGAACGGCTTGCCGGCCTTGCCGCCCTTGACGCCCCAGCAGGCGAGGATCGAGCGGTCGGCGATGGACATGAAGTGGGCGTCGCGCAGCACGCGGATGTGCTTCTCGTAGCCGCAGCCGCCGCGGTAGCGCCCGGGGCCGCCGGAGTCCAGGGCCAGGCCCAGTCGCTCGATCCGCAGCGGGAACCGGCCCTCGGTGAACTCGGTGGGCAGGTTCCGGGAGTCCGGGACGACGTGGATCGTGTCCTCGCCGTCGGCGTAGAACCGGCCGCCGGAGCCGCCGCCGAGCACCTCGCGCATGAGATACGGCTCGCCGTCGGGGTCGGTGCCGTAGACGCCGGTGTAGCGGATCGTCTCCTGGTCGGCGGGCATCCGGCCGCCGGTGGCCTTGGCCAGCACGCCGGCCAGGACGCCGAGCAGCCGGAGGATGACGAACGTCCGGGCGTTGGTGGGCGCCGGGAAGATCGGCGTCAGCAGGGTGCCCTTCTCCGGGAACCGCATCTCGATCAGCGGGACGACGCCCTCGTTGACGTCGAGCTGCGCCATCCGCTCCGGCGTCTCCGCGAGGTTGCGCAGGATCGGCGCCAGCCACTTCTTGAGGAAGTTGCCGTCGGCGTAGTCGCCGCAGTGGTTGATCGGGCCCTTCGCCTGCGGGCCGGTGCCGGTGAAGTCGATGACCAGCGGGACGTCCTTGGTGGAGTCCATGATCAGCGTGATCCGCTGGCGGTGCAGCTGCGGCTCCTCCACGCCGTCGTGCTCGGCGTAGTCCTCCCAGACGTAGGTGCCGTCGGGGATCTGGCTCAGGATCTCCCGCCGGTAGACCTCGGTGGAGCTGGCGAGGATCGCCTCGAAGCAGGCCTCGACCGCGGCGACGCCGTAGCGGTCGAACAGCTCGCCCAGCCGCCGGGCGCCGGCCAGGCAGGCCGAGCACTCGGCGTCGAGGTCGGCGGCCAGCGAGTCGGGCATCCGCGAGTTGCGGGTCATGATCTTCAGCGCCGACTCATTGGGCACGCCGCGGTCCCACAGCTTGATCGGGGGGACCATCAGGCCCTCCTCGTACACGCTGGTGGCAGCGCTCGGCATGGACCCGGGGACGGCACCACCGATGTCGTCGTGGTGGCCGAACGCCTGGATGAAGGCCACGACCTCCGGCTCGCCGGTCTCGGGGCTCGCCGCGAACACGGGCACGGTCACGCACAGGTCGGGCAGGTGGCCGATGCCGCCTTCGGACAGGTAGACGTCGTTGTGGAAGTAGACGTCCCCGACGTTCATCGTCTCGATCGGGTAGTCGCGGACAACCGGGTGTACGAGCGCCGAGTACGAGCGGCCGGTGAGCTTGCGCAGCTGCCGGTCGTGGATGCCGGCACGGAAGTCGTGCGCGTCGCGGATCATCGGCGACCGCGAGGTGCGGCCGATCGAGGTCTCGACCTCCTTCTCGATCGCGGCGAGCGTGCCCGCGACGATCTCGACGAGGACCGGGTCGGCGTCGACCTTCTGGACGGTGGTCACTGACCCGACTCCTTCGTGAGCAGCAGGTTTCCGTAGGAGTCGACGGTGACGGCGAAGCCCGGGTGCACCGGGACGGTCGAGCCGAACTCCTCGATGATCGCGGGGCCGCTGACCACGTCGCCGGGCGCGAGATCGGGCCGGTTGAACGTCGGGGTGTCGACCCAGTCGTCGAAGAACACCCGTCGGGAGCCCGTGACGGCCCGGTCCGTCCCGCCGTCGCGCCCGGGCAGCTCGACCAGGTCGGGACGGCGGATCGGCCCGATCCCGCTCACCCGGAGGTTCACCCACTCCACGGCCTGGCGCGGGTCGCTGGCGAAGTCGTACCCGTACAGCTGGCGGTGCGCGGCGTGGAACGCCTGAGCAACCGTTTCCGAGCCCTCCGCGTCCAGTTGGCCGTCGGGCACCGGGACCCGCACCTCGAAGGCCTGGCCGACGTAGCGGAGGTCCGCCGTCCGCTGCATGCGCTGCTCGTCGCGGGAGAAACCCTCGCCGTCCAGGGCGGCCTGGGCCTGGGCCTCGAGGTCGGCGTACACCGACCGCACCCGGTCCAGGTCGAGGTCGAGGTGCTTGCTGACGACGGTCTGCACGTAGTCGTTGCGGACGTCGACGGTCAGCAGGCCGAACGCGCTCACGTTGCCCGGGTTCGGCGGCACCAGCGTGCGGGGCAGGTTGAGGATGTCCATCAGGCGGCAGGCCAGCAGCGAGCCCGAGCCGCCGAACGTCGTGAGCGTGAAGTCTCGGACGTCGAGCCCCTTGGCCACCGTCACCTGGCGCAATGCGTTCGCCTGGTTCCACGCGGAGATCTCGAGGATGCCGGTCGCCGTCCGCTCGAGGTCCATGTCCAGCTTCGCGCCGAGCTGCTGCAGCCCGTCGCGGGCGGCGTCGGCCGACAGCGGGATCTCGCCACCCAGCAGGTGCGGGGGG
>DASQTE010000388.1:0-11863 GCA_035642035.1 Blastococcus sp. | reverse complement strand
GGTCATGCTCGGCTACTCGGACAGCAACAAGGACGGCGGCTACCTGGCCGCGAACTGGGCGCTCTACCGGGCCGAGCTGGACCTGGTGGAGGTCGCCCGCGCCGAGGGCGTCCGGCTGCGGCTGTTCCACGGCCGCGGCGGGACGGTCGGCCGCGGCGGCGGCCCGAGCTACGAGGCGATCCGCGCGCAGCCGCCCGGCGCCGTGGCCGGGGCGCTCCGGATCACCGAGCAGGGCGAGGTGATCGCGGCCAAGTACGCCGACCCCGACCTGGCCCGGCGCAACCTGGAGGCCCTCGTGGCGGCCACCCTGGAGGCGAGCCTGCTCGACATCGAGGGCCTCGGGGACGACGCCGAGCCGGCCTACGACCTGCTCGACGACCTCGCCGCCCGCGCCCAGCGGGCCTACCGGGCCCTGGTGCACGAGACGCCGGGCTTCGTGGAGTGGTTCCGCGCCGCGACGCCCATCAGCGAGCTCGGCGAGCTGAACATCGGCAGCCGGCCGCCGTCGCGCAAGGCCGGGACCTCGATCGCCGACCTCCGGGCCATCCCGTGGGTGTTCAGCTGGTCGCAGGCCCGGATCATGCTGCCCGGCTGGTACGGCACCGGTTCGGCGCTCGAGTCGTGGATCGAGGGAGACTCCGCCGGCGACTCCGCTGATCGATTGGCCCGGCTGCAGGAGCTGCACCGCATCTGGCCGTTCCTCCGCACGGTGCTGTCCAACATGGGGATGGTGCTGGCCAAGACCGACCTGGGGCTGGCCGCGCGCTACGCCGAGCTGGTGCCCGACGAGGACCTGCGGGCGCGCGTCTTCGACCAGATCACCGCCGAGCACGAGCGCACCTGCCGGATGCTGCTGGCGGTGACCGGCGACGACCACCTGCTGGCCGACAACCCGTCGCTCGCCCGGTCCATCCGCAACCGGTTCCCCTACCTGGAGCCGCTGCACCACCTCCAGGTCGAGATGCTGCGCCGCCGCCGCGCCGGGGAGGACGACGAGCTGACCAGCCGCAACATCCACCTGACGATCAACGGGATCGCGACCGCGCTGCGCAACAGCGGCTGAGCTGCGGCCGGTCAGCCGCCGGTCCGCGCGACGGCGGCCCGGACGGCGGCCATCAGCGCCTCCCGCTCGTGCAGCGTCGTCCGTGCCCGGCCGCGGCTCGCGCCCAGGGCCGTCTCCGCGGCGTCGATGGCCCGCCAGTCGTCGAGCAGCACCGGCTCGGCGCCGCGGCCGACCAGTTCCGCGACGAGGTCGCCGACCGGCCCGGCGGAGCCCAGCGCCCCGCCGGCGACGTCGGCCAGCAGCGCGGCGACGGTATCCCGGGCGTCGTGCTTGTTGGTCCCCACGACGCCGCTGGGCCCGCGCTTGATCCAGCCGGCCACGTACTCGCCGGGGGAGACCCGGCCGTCGCGCAGCACCCGCCCGTCGTCGTTCGGCACGGTGCCCGACCGCTCGTCGACCGGCAGGCCCGGCAGCGGGAGACCGCGGTAGCCGACCGAGCGCACCACCAGGTCCGCCGGCAGGACCTCCAGCTCGCCGGTGCCCATGGCGCGGCCGTCGCCGTCGACCGCGGTGCGCTCCACCTCCACGCCGGTCACCCGGTCCGGGCCGAGCAGGCGCACCGGCCGCCGGAAGAAGCGCAGCCGCAGCCGCACCCGGCCCGCCGTGGCGGTGTGGTCGGTCCAGCCCCGGAGGACGGCGAGGTTGCGGCTCACGTTCCGGTCGGTGGCCGCGTGCGCCTCGCTGAGCGGGTCCAGCTCCAGCTCGGCCGGGTCCACCAGCACGGTGGCGGCGGCCAGGCCGTCGAGCTCCCGCAGCTCCTGGGTGGTGAACGTCGCCTGGGCGGGCCCCCGGCGGCCGAGGACGGTGACCTCCTCGACGGGCGCGGCGGCGAGCACGTCCAGCACGTGCTGCGGCATGTCGGTGGGCTCGAGCTCCTCCGGCGTGCGGGACAGCACCCGTGCGACGTCGAGGGCCACGTTGCCGACACCGACGACGACGACCGACCGCACCCCGGCCAGCGCCGCCTCCACCCGCGCCCGGTCGGCGTCGGGATGGCCGGTGTACCAGGCGACCAGGTCGGTGGCGGCCAGGCTGCCGGGCAGGTGCTCGCCGTCGATCCCGAGCTGCCGGTCCACCGAGGCGCCGTAGGTGTAGATCACCGCGTCGACGTGCCGCCGCAGCTCGTCGAGGGAGATGTCCACGCCGACGTCCACGTTGCCCACGAAGCGGACCAGCGGGTGGTCCAGGAAGCGGTGCAGCGTGTCGCGGATGGCGCGCATCTTCGGGTGGTCGGGCGCGATCCCGTGCCGGACGAGCCCGAACGGCGTGGGCAGCCGGTCGATCAGGTCCACGGCCACCGGGACGTCGTCCTGCCGGGTGAGCGCGTCCGCCGCGTAGATGCCGGCCGGGCCGGCGCCGACCACCGCGATCCGCAGCGGGCGCGCCGCGGTGGGTGGAGCTGCCGACGGGGGAGCGGGGAACTCGTCGGCGGGCACGCCTGGCATCCTGACCCCGCCCGGGCCCGCGCACCAGAGCAACGGCCGAGCGCGGGTCCCGCGCACCCCGCCCGAGCCGCTCCGTCCGTCGCCCAGGAGGACCCGTGTCCGTCGTCGTCGTCGCCACCATCACCCCGAAGGCCGACCAGGTCGACGCCGTGCGGGAGGCGATCCTGGCCGCCGTCCCGCAGGTGCACGCGGAGCCGGGGTGCGAGCTCTACGCACTGCACGAGGGCGACGGGTCGTTCGTCATGGTCGAGCGATGGGAGAGCCCCGAGGCGCTGAAGGTGCACGGCCGGGCGGAGGCGCTCACCACGCTGGGCGGCGCGATCGCCGACAAGCTGGCCGCACCCCTCGACGTGCGCCGGCTCGCGCCGGTGCCGGCCGGGGAGCCGGACAAGGGCACGCTCTAGCCGTCAGCGGCAGGAGACGTCGCGGTCCCAGTCGTCGCGGACGTACTGGCTGAGGACCACCTCGCCGCCGGGCACGAGCGGGTCGTCGTCGCAGGCGTCCTCCGCCTGCTCGGCGGTGACCGAGCCGGCCAGCCAGCTGTCCAGCTCCGCCAGGACGCTGTCGTCGTCGACCTCGCCGACGATCTGGCCCCACTGCCGGCCGGTGGAGTAGATGCCCACCTCGGCGTCGCGCGAGAGCAGGTAGGCGGCCATGCCCTCGAGCGTCGCCCGGTTGCGGTCGGTCGCCTCGGCCGACCCGTACTGCCAGGTGTTCATGGTCTCGACGTCGAGCCACCAGACGTACCGGGAGGGCTGGCTGTCCACCCGTGCCGCGCGGGCCGCGGGGGTGAAGAAGGACAGCACGCTGTTCTGGGCCCGCTCCCAGCCGTACTGCCACGAGCAGGCGGTGGAGTTCTCGCCGTCGCAGGCCCCGTAGGGCGTCGCGCCGCTCTGCGGCCAGGTGGTGACCTCGTCGAGCAGCTGCCCCGGGTTGGCGGTGTTCAGGTACAGCTGCGCGGGCGGCTGCCCGTCCACCTCGCCGGAGGACTCCCACGCCCAGGTCAGCTGCTCCTGCAGGCACGGGTTCGCCCGCGTGGCCAGGCCGCCGTTGACGCCGACGACGGCGAAGGCGCGCTCACGGGGCAGGTCGGCGTCGCACTGCGGGTAGGAGACGTCGTAGCCGACGGGAGTCGCGGCCGAGGCGATGCCGGGCACGGCGAGGGCCGCCATCACCCCGCCGGTGACGACGGCGACCCTCCACGCTGACGATGCCATCGGCGGCGAACGTACACGCGCTCCCGCGGGCCGTGGGGGGTCGTCAAGCAATCGTAAGAACTCGTCGGGCGGAGCCCTCTCAGGTCGCCTGGCAGACCGGGCACCAGTAGAGGTTGCGGCCGACCATGACCTCGGTGCGGACCGGCGTGCCGCAGATCCGGCAGGGGAGGCCCGTACGCCGGTAGACGTAGTGCGCGTCGTCGCGCTGCACGGCACCCCGCTTGCGGGTCCGGTCCTCCGGGCGCGTGGTGACGATGCGGCCCATCCGCACCCCCGAGCGCAGCAGGGTGACCAGGTCCGCCCACATGGCCTGCCACAGCGCCGCGTCGACCGCTCGGCCCGGCCGGAAGGGTGAGACGCCGTGCCGGAAGAGCACCTCGGCGCGGTAGACGTTGCCGACGCCGGCGAGCACCGACTGGTCCATCAGCAGCGCGCCGACGGCCGTCCGGCTCCTGGCGATCCGGCGGTGCGCGACCCCGCCGTCGGCCCGCGGCCGCAGCGGATCGGGGCCCAGCCGGTCGAGGATCGACTTCACCTCCGGCTCGGCGAGCACCTCGCACGCGGTCGGCCCGCGCAGGTCGGTCCACACGCCGGTGCCGTCCGGGCCGTCGGCCGTCCACCGCATGCGCAGGGCGCCCTTCGCCGGTGGCGCGGAGCCGGTGCCCGTGGTGAACGTGCCGTACAGGCCGAGGTGGACGTGCAACACGTCGTCCCCGAACCGCGCGAACAGGTGCTTGCCGTAGGAGAAGACCTCCTCGAGCACCCGCCCGTCGAGGAGGGCGGCGCCGGCGGCGAACCGCCCCTGCGGGCTGGTGACGTGCACCGGGCGCCCCGCGAAGGTCCGCTGCTGCTCGCGGGCCAGGCGGAAGAGCGTGTGCCCCTCAGGCACGGGGGGTCCTCCGGGTTCTGTGAGCGGTCACGAGGACCGCGCCTGCTCGTAGCGCGCGAGGGCGACCTGCCGCTCGGCGGCGTGCTCGACGACCGGTTCGGGATAGCCGTCCGGCGGTCCGCCGGGCAGGAGCCAGGGCTCGTGCACGTGCGCGGCCGGGACGTCGCGCAGCTCCGGCACCCAGCGCCGCACGTAGTCGCCGCCCGGGTCGAACTGGCGGCCCTGCCGGGTCGGGTTGAACACCCGGTAGTAGGGCGAGGCGTCGGTGCCCGTGCCGGCGACCCACTGCCAGCCGTGGTTGTTGCTGGCCAGGTCGCCGTCCACGAGGTGCCGCAGGAAGTGCCGGGCCCCGCGCCGCCAGTCCAGGTGCAGGTCCTTCACCAGGAACGACGCCACGATCATGCGCACCCGGTTGTGCACGTACGCCTCGCCGAGCAGCTGCCGCATGCCGGCGTCGACGATCGGGTAGCCGGTGCGGCCCTGCGCCCACGCGGTGAAGTGGGCGTCGGCCTCCGGTCCGGTGTCGTACTCGATCGCCCCGGTGCGGGCGTCGAGCGGCTCGCGCGCCGACTCGGGCCGGTGCCACACCACGTCGGCGTAGAACTCGCGCCAGGCCAGCTCGTCGGTGAACCGCCGCACCGCCTCGGTGGCCTCCCCGTCGTCGGCGAGGTCGGCCAGCAGCGTGCGCGGGTGCACGCAGCCGTACTTCAGGTAGGCCGAGAGCCGGCTGGTGCCGTCGGTGCCGGGGAGGTTGCGGGTCTCGGGATAGCCGGGCAGCAGGTCGTGGCGGAAGCGTTCCCAGGCGGCCAGCGCCGCGGCCTCCCCGGCGGCCGGGAGGCGCACGCCGTCGAGAACCTGGTCCGGGGGCAGTCCGTCGGACGGGACGCCGCGCAGCCAGCGCACCGCCTCCGGTCGCGGCGCCGGGCCGCGCCAGCCGTGCGCGCGCCAGGCACGGGCGAACGGGGAGAAGACCCGGAACGGATCGCCGTCCTGCTTCGTGACGCGCCCCGGCGTCACGGCGTACGGGGAGCCGGTCCGGACCAGCGGCACGTCGCCGAGCGCCTGCTCGACGGCGGCGTCGCGACGGCGGCCGTAGGGCCCGGCGTCCGCCGACACGTGCACCGACCCCGCCCCGACCTCCCGCGCCAGGGCGGGGAGGACGGCGGCCGGGTCGCCGGAGCGGAGCACGAGGGCTCCGTCGAGCGACCCCTGCAGGTCGGCCAGGCAGTCGCGGAGGAACTGGCGCCGGGGTCTCCCGGCCGGCTCCCACAGGCGGGGGTCGACGACGAACACCGGGAGGACGTCCCCGTCGGTACCGGCGGCGTCCGCGGCGGCCAGCAGGGCCGGATGGTCGCCGAGTCGCAGGTCGCGGCGGAACCACAGCAGCGACGTCGGCACCTGCGGAGCGTAGGCAGGGTGCGCGGGATGCGCAGGTCAGCGGTCGGCGGTCTCCAGGCCGAAGTGCGGTCGGTCGTCGGCGGCGACGAGGTCGGTGAGTTCCGGATGCTGCTGGATGTAGCGGCGGACGAAGGAGCAGTAGGGGAGGACGGTCAGCCCCCGCTCGCGGGCGGCGTCGAGCACGCCCGCGACCAGCGCCGTCCCGATGCCCCGGCCGCCGACGCCGGGGTCGACCTCGGTGTGCGGGAGGGTCATCGTCGTGCCGTCGACGTGGTAGCTCGCCAGACCGACGACCCGGCCCTCGAGCCGGATCTCGAAGCGTCCCTTCTCAGGGACGTCCACCACCTGCGTGTCCATCGTCCTCGTCCTTCCGTCCCCCGGCGCCGTTGCCGGTGCCCGACGTGTACCCGGCAAGGTAGCCCGGCGATGCACCGGTTCGGCTCACTTGTCCTGACGAGTCGGGTGTGGCGGGTGTTCCGCGAGCCACCCGATAGCCTCTGCATCGGCGCGGCGACCACGGTCCGCCACGCCACGGCCCCCGTAGCTCAGGGGATAGAGCATCGGTTTCCTAAACCGTGTGCCGCAGGTTCGAATCCTGCCGGGGGCACCCACGCTCGCTGACCGTCGGCCCCCTCGGGGGCCGACGGCCGGTCCCCGGGTGAGAGGGGAGCCGCACCCTCTGCCGAGGGTGAGCCGGTCGGCGCCCGGCAGGACCGCAGGGCGGAGCCGCGGGGCAGCATCCGGCGACACCGGCCCGCCTGGGTGGCCGGCTCGTCTCCGAGGGGTGATGCGCGGCGCCCCGCCGACGGTGGAGCCTGCGGGGCAGGCCACCGGACCTTCCCGGTTGCCGTCCGAGCAGGCGGTGGTGACGTGACACAGCAACTGACCGAGCAGGTGCCAGAGGCCCTGGACGAGCTGGGCCCGGTCGACTGGATCGTGGTGGAGTTCCCGGGCAGCAGGTTCAAGGGCGAGATCGCCCCGATCATCGAGGACCTGGTGGAACGCGGCACGATCCGGGTCCTCGACCTCCTGGTGATCCGCAAGGACGAGGACGGTGGTCTGGACTTCTTCGAGCTCAGCGACCTGGACGCCAGCGAGATCGGCGGGCTGCGGTCGTACGAGACCGCGCTGGCGATGCTGCTCAGCGAGGAGGACGTGACCGCGGTGGCGGCAGCGGTGGAGCCGGGCAGCACGGCGGCGCTGCTGGTCTGGGAGAACCGGTGGGCCGCGCCGTTCGGGTCGGCCGTGCGCCACGCCGGTGGTCAGCTGGTGGCCGGCGGCCGGATCCCGGTCCAGGCCCTGCTGGCCGCGGTCGAGGCCGCCGGAGCAGACACCGAAGCTGACGAGGAGGGTGAGTGACATGGGACTGGCAGCCAGGAGGATGCGCCGGGGTGGCGTGATCGGGGGCGCGCCGGTGGCGCGCACCGCAGGCACCGTGGCGACCGTCGCGGTCGTCGCGCACGGCGTGGACCGCCGAGGCGACCGGCGGGAGGACCGCCGGGACGACCGACGGGACCGTCGGGACTGACGCCCCGAGCGCCGCGCGCGTCCTACGCCGAGCGCGGCGCGTACATGATCACCGCGACGCCGACGAGGCAGAGCAGCGCTCCGGCGACGTCGAAGCGATCGGGACGGAACCCGTCCACCGCCATGCCCCAGGCGAGGCTGCCGGCCACGAAGACCCCGCCGTAGGCGGCCAGGATCCGTCCGAAATGGGCGTCCGGCTGCAGCGTGGCGACGAACCCGTACGCGCCGAGGGCGACCACGCCCAGCCCGATCCACAGCCAGCCCCGGTGCTCGCGGACGCCCTGCCAGATCAGCCAGGCGCCGCCGATCTCGGCGACCGCGGCCAGGGCGAACAGCAGGATGGACCGGGCGACCGTCATGGCGGCAGCGTGACACGGTGGGTCCGTGAGCCCAGGGCGGCTCCGCCGTCCCCACGGGTGAGGACGGCCCCCGTGACCACCGGAGCGACGTCGATGGAGATCCGCCGCATCGTCCCCAACCACAACGTGGACGACGCCTCGACCGGCCACGACTTCTACGAGGAGTTCCTCGGCCTGCGCAAGCAGTTCGACCTCGGCTGGGTCGCCAGCTTCCGGTCGCCGACGAACCCCAGCGTCCAGGTGAGCCTGGTGTCCGGCGACCCCACCGCGCCCGAGTCGTCGGTCATGACCGTCGCCGTGGCGGACGTCGACGCCGCCCATGCCGACGCCCGGCGCCGCGGCTACGAGATCGTCCACTCGCTCACCCACGAACCCTGGGGTGTGCGACGGTTCCTCGTCCGGGACCCCCACGGCGTCGTGGTCAACGTCGTCGGGCACGCGGACCAGTCGCGGGACGAGCCCCCGGCGTAGCGTCGTCGCCACTGTGAACTGGATCACCATCGAGGTGTTCGACGGCGCGGGACCCGCCGCCGGGTGGGCGCGGGCCTGGCACGACCGGCTGGTCGAGGCGGCGGTGACCGGCGGCGCCGTCTTCTGGGACGAGCACGCGCACAGCTGGGGCGTCGTCCTGGAGTTCACCTTCGCCGACGAGCGCCGCCGCGACGCCTTCCGGCAGGCGCCGGTCCTCCTCGCCGCCCTCGACGCGGTGCCCGACCCGCTCACCGGCGTCCTCGTCTACCCGCACCGCGGCGGCGGCGACGGGATCCGTCAGCCCCGGCGCCCGCGACCGGTCCGCGGCGGCGGCACGGCGGAGCTCCCGCTGCCCGACCCCGACGCCGACCGGGTCGTGGCGTGCACCGCGGAGCCGCCCGCCACCAGGGCGCTCGCGGAGCCCGCCTAGGCAGCCGCGCACTACCGTCGGCGCCGTGGTCCTGGGCCTGATCGAGCTGGCGCTGGTCCTCGCCGTGCTCGCCGCGCTCGGCGCGGCCGGCTGGACGCTGTGGAACGCCCTGCGGAGCACCCCCGCCGGTGCGCTGCCCTCCCGGCAGCGGGCCGAGCTGTCGGCGGCCATCGCGCAGGCGCGATGGGTGCCCGCGCACGAGGAGGTCGACGGGACCACGCGGGTGATGGTCCGGAAGGTCTACACCGGCCTCGACGGGCGGCCGGTGGTGCAGGACGAGCGGGTGCTCGAGACCTTCCCCGCCCGGGACCCGGCCTGGGAGGCCAGGTTCACCGAGGCGATGTCGGCCGCCCGGTACCGCTGCGACTACCTGAACGCCGAGGAGGCGCAGTAGCCGCGGGCTCCGCGCGCCGGCACGTCCCGGTCCGGCCGCGCGGCCGGACCGGGACGGTGCGGCGTCAGCCGACGGTGGCTGCGGACCGGGGCCGGTCGGACGACGACCGCGACAGCGCCACCGACAGGCCGACGGCGACGACGATGCCGATCACGGGCGGGATGCCGATCTCGAGCTCGCCGCTGAGCCACGCCAGGAAGGCCGCGACGGCGTAGGCGACGACGTTCGGCCACCGCACGGCCGGGGGGACGTGGTCCTCGGGGATGCCCCGGCGCCAGCGGGCCAGGAAGTCGCCGATGATGACGCCGCCCAGCGGGGGGATGAACGTCCCGAGCAGTACCAAGTAGTCGACCAGGTGGTTCTGCACCCCGGTCAGCGCCAGCACCGTGGCGATCACGGAGCCACCGATGACGAACGGCGCCTTGCTGGGCCGGTTGAACAGCTCAGCCCCGGCCACCCCGAAGGCGTAGGCGGTGTCCGCGTTGCTCTTCCAGAGGTTGCCGAAGAGCAGCACCAGGCCCCAGCCGACCAGACCGAGCTGGTAGAGGACCAGCACGAAGTCGCCCTCGCCGAAGGTCAGGGCACCCACCGCGCCGAAGAAGATCATCAGGCCGTTGCCGATGAGGAAGCCGATGATGCAGGCCCAGACGGCGTGCGAACCGCGCTTGGCGAACCGGGTCCAGTTCGGCGCCTGGGTGCCGGCCGACACGAAGGTGCCGACCACGGTGGTCACGGCCACGGCGAGCGCCATGGACGTCGTCGGCTGCACGTCGGCGAGACCGGCGAAACCGCCGACCTCCTGCAGCGACCGGGCGAGCACCCAGAAGGCGAGGATGAGGATCAGCGGCGTGGAGACCAGCGACACCCAGTACATGCCGCCGTAGCCCCAGTAGGCCGTCGCGCACATCAGCGCGCTGGTCACCACCATGACCGCGGCCCGGGCCCCGTAGGACTCCCAGCCGAGCGCCTCCGCCGTGAGGTCGCCGATCGTGCCGACGACGACGGCGTACCAGCCGACCTGGGTGCCGCCGAGCAGCACCGACGACAGCTTGGCGCCGCGCGTGCCGAGCGTGTAGCGCGCCATCACGACGGTGGTCAGCCCGGTGCGGGCGCCGATCCACCCCATCACGGCCACGTACGTGCCGAGCACCAGCGACCCGATGCCGATGACCAGCAGCAGCTGGCCGAAGTCGAACGCCGGGCCGAGCGCGGCACCGGCCAGCATCGTCGGCGTGAAGACCGTGAAGCCGAGCAGCACCACGGAGACGGAGAAGAACGACTTGCGCGCGTGCGCGGGGACCGGCGTGACGGGGTAGTCCGGGTCGATGACGGCGGCCTCGTCGGCGTCGAGGACCGGACGTGCGTCCGCAGCGCTGCTCATGACTCCTCCCCGATGTCCTCGTTCCAGACCTCGGGGCGCTCGGTCATCATGCGGCGCATCAGCTCGATGCACTCGGCGTCGTCGACGACCGTGAGCTCGACGCCCTTGGAGCGCAGCAGTTCCTCGGACGCCTGGAAGCTGCGGTTCTCGCCGATCACGATCCGCGGGATGTCGTAGAGCAGTGCGGTGCCGGCGCACATGAAGCAGGGCGAGAGAGTCGTGTAGAGCACGCTGGCGCGGTAGACCGAGGCCGGCTGCCGGCCGGCCCGGTCGATGCAGTCGGTCTCCCCGTGCCGGATCGGGCTGCCGAGCTGCACGCGCCGGTTGCGGCCGACGGCCAGCACCTCGCCGCGGTGCACCAGCGCCGCGCCGATCGGGACGCCGCCCTCGTCCCACCCGATGCGGGCCTGCTCGATGGCCAGGCCGAGGTAGAAGCGGTCGAGGTCCTCGGGGGAGAGGTCCGGTGGTGCGGTGGGCAGGGGCGTGGCGGTCACGGTTCTCCTCCGGGGGGTCGGGCGGACGACGCGGGCCTTCAGGGGACGCGGGTGGTGCTGCTCACGCAGCGAAGCGGTCCGGGCTCCCGCGGGCAAGGGACGTCGTGTCCGCTGAGAGGCGCCTGGTGCTTGACACGACGTCCACCCCGACCGGAGCCTCCCCGCATGCTGCCCACCGTCACCGAGGTCCTCAGCCTGCCCGCGTTGCGGGCCGCCGCCCCCGAGGTGCTCGCCGGCGACCCGGACACGGCGATCGTCCGCTGGGTGCACTCCTCCGAGGTGTACGAGATGGGCGGCCTGCTGGCGGGCGGGGAACTGCTGCTCACCACCGGGCTGGGGCTGCACGGCCGGACCGCCCAGCAGGTGGCCGACTACGTCGAGCAGCTCGCTGACGCGGGCTGCTCCGCCCTGGCGCTGGAGGTCGGCCGTTCCTTCGCCGTGGTGCCGCAGGAACTGGTGCAGACGGCGCGACGGCGCGGGATGGTGCTCCTCGCGCTGCACGAGGTGGTGCCGTTCGCCCGGATGGTCGAGGACTTCCACGACCTGCTGCTGCGCCGCAAGCTCTCCTGGCGGCGGGCGGGCGAGCCGATCTGGCAGGAGCTGCTCGGCCTCGTGGTCTCCGGCCAGGGCCTGGCGGCCGTCCTGCACGCCACCGCCCGGATGGCCGACTGCCCGGTCGAGCTGGTCGACGTCGACGGGCGGGTCGTCGAGCGCAGCCGCACCCCCGGGCTGGTCGACTCCGCCGCCCGCACCGTGGCCGAGGTCCGCGGCGCGCACGGGCCGGTGGGCCGGCTC
>DASQTE010000387.1:0-7445 GCA_035642035.1 Blastococcus sp. | reverse complement strand
TGTCCGGGTGTGGTGCGGCAGGCAGCTGCACCGTCACGCGCAGCCCGCCAGCCGGGCGGGGGGCGAGGGTGAGGGTTCCGTCGTGGGCCTGGGTAATGCTCTTGACGATCGCCAGGCCGAGGCCGACGCCGGCGTGGTCGGTGCGGACGCGCTCGGTGCCGCGCTGGAACGGCTCGACGAGCGTGGGGACCAGATGGTGGGCGACCTCCTCACCGGTGTTCTCGACGGTGAGCGTCACGCCGTCGCGTCCAGCGCTCGTCCTGACCCACAAGGCGCCCTGAGCAGGGGAGTTGTGGACGATCGCGTTGTGCAGGAGGTTCGTCGTCATCTGCAGCAGGAGCGCGTGCGAGCCGAGCATGGGGGCGATGTCGCCGGTGGTCTCGATGGTCAGGCCCCGCCCTTCCGCGAGAGTGAGCAGCGTCTCGGTGGCCTCCTCCGCCACGAGGGACAGGTCGACCGGCTCGCGCGGGAAGGACCGCTGGTCGGCGCGGGTGAGCAGGAGCAGTGCCTCGGTGAGGTCGATCGCCCGGGTGTTCACGGCGTGGAGCCGGTCCACGAGCTCGCCGCTGTCCGGGTCCGGGTCCTCGCGGGCCACCTCGAGGATCGTCTGCGTGATCGCCAGCGGGGTCCGCAGCTCGTGGGAGGCGTTGGCGGCGAATCTCCGCTGCTCGGCGACGTGCGCCTCGAGCCGCGCGAGCATGCCGTCGAAGGCGTCGGCGAGCTCGCGGAACTCGTCCCTGCGGCCGGGTAGCCGGATCCGGTGGGAGAGCGAGCCGGTCGCGGCCAAGCGCGTCGCGTCCGTGATGCGGGTCAGCGGAGCGAGCATCCGGCCGGCGAGGAACCACCCGCCGCCGAGACCGAGCACCAGCAGGAACGCCAACGCCGCGGCTGCCCTCGGGACGAAGGCGCGCTGGAGGTCGGACCGGTTGGGGACGAACGGCCCGGGGAGCCGCCCGGGCTGTTCAGGGGTGATGAGCACACCGTCGGGCACGTAGCGCAGCAGGAACACCCACACGACCGCCAGGAGCAGGGCACCTGCCAGCAGCAGGAAGCCGGCGTAGCTGAGGGTGAGCCTGAGGCGGACGCTCACACCATCGGCTCTATCCACGGTCTCCGTCCCCACGCCCGGCGTCGATCCGGTACCCGACACCGGGCACGGTGGCGATGAGCCAGGGTTCGCCGAGGCGCTTACGCAGGGCCGACACCGTGATGCGCACGGCGTTGGTGAAGGGGTCGGCGTTCTCGTCCCACGCGCGTTCCAGCAGTTCCTCGGCGCTGACGACACCGCCCTCGGCGGCGACGAGGACGTCGAGCACGGCGAACTGCTTCCTGGTCAGCGGGACGTAGCGGCCGTCCCGGTAGACCTCGCGGCGGAACGGGTCCAGCCGCAGACCGGCGATCTCCCGCACCGGCGGCCGGTTGTGGGCGCGCCTCCGGTCGAGTGCCCGGAGGCGCAGCACGAGTTCTCGCAGTGCGAACGGCTTCGTCAGGTAGTCGTCGGCACCGAGCTCGAATCCGGACGCCTTGTCGTCGAGCCGGTCGGCGGCGGTGAGCATCAGGATCGGCATGCCGGTGCCGGCGGCGACGATGTGCTCGGCGATCTCGTCGCCGGAGGGCCCGGGGATGTCGCGGTCGAGGACGGCGATGTCGTAGACGTTGACGTACAGCAGCTCCAGGGCGGTGTTCCCGTCACCGGCGATGTCTGCTGCGATCGCCTCCAGACGCAGCCCGTCGCGAATGGCCGCTGCCAGCAGGGGTTCGTCCTCGACGACCAGCACGCGCACGCCCTCGAGGCTAGAGAGCCCGGGCGTATCGCCGGCATATCGAAAAGCGCATACGTGGTGGTCACACGCTGCTGCCTTGACTGCAGGCATGCCCTACAGCGAGCAGGCACGAGCGAGAGCCGGCCGTGCACGAGCGACGATCGCCGTCGTCCTCGCCCTGGCCGTCGCCGCGATCATCGGTGGCGTCCTCGGGTACCAGGCGGTGGTAGCCCCGACCTCGTCGGCAGCACCACCCGCCGCCCAGGACGCCGTTCGGCCGGCCCCTGTCCAGGAACCCCCACACGGCGGGCCCGGCCGGGCCGGCACCGACGGCGGAACGGTCGACCACGGCGTCGTCCGCGGCGGTGTGACCGTCTTCGACGGGGACGTCCCGGCCGTGGCCAACCTCGATCCCGATCTCCTGGCCGCCCTCCGCCGGGCTGCGCGGGCCGCCGCGGGCGACGGCGTCGACTTCTCCGTCACCAGCGGCTGGCGCTCCCCGGCGTACCAGGACCAGTTGCTCCGCGAGGCCGTCGCCGAGTACGGCTCGGAAGAGGAGGCCGCCCGATGGGTCGCTCCCGCGGACACGTCCCTGCACGTGTCCGGGGACGCGGTCGACATCGGGGACTCCGAAGCCACGGCGTGGCTGTCCGAGCACGGCGCCGGGTACGGGCTGTGCCAGGTCTACCGCAACGAACCCTGGCACTACGAGCTGCGTCCCGGAGCCGTCGACCACGGTTGCCCCACTCCGTACGCCGACCCGACGGACGATCCGCGGATGCAGCGGTGACCGGCGCTCCCGGCCGGTCAGCCGGAGATGTCCGAGGCGCCGTCATGGGGCTGCAGCGGCCCGGACCGGACCGGGGGCGTCCCGGGCGTGCCCTGCTCCTCGAGGACGCGGAACTCGACGACGTACTGGTCCGGGTCGGCGAGGACGGCACGGAAGGCGTCGTCCCGCATCTGCTCGCAGCCGGACGCCTTGCCGTCGATCCACTGCTCCCCGACTCCGAGGTAGACGACCTCCGTCCCGTCGCGGGTCAGGATCCGGCTCTCGATCCCGTCCCCGTCGTGGGGCAGCTCGTTCTGCCAGACGAAGCAGATGACCGGGACGACGTTCTCGTCCTCCAGCTCCAGCCACGCGTGGCCCCCGTTCGTCCAGACGGCCTGCAGGTGCACGCCGTCGTCGTCCACGGCGGCCAGGGTCTTCGTCACGGTCGCCGCCAGCACCAGTCCGGTGGCCGCTGCGATGACCGTCGTCCTCTTCCCGCTGCGCATGCTGTCGGCTCCCATCGGTCCGGTCAGGTGACGATGACGTGGGCGGTGGCCGTGCCGGCGAGGGCATTGGTGAGCCAGTGCCGGAACTGGTAGGTCACCGTGTGGGTGCCCGCGACGTTCGGCCAGAGGATCACGTCGTAGCGCTCGGCCGTGGTCGAGACGAAGCGGTTCATCGGCAGCCGCACCGGGGCGGGGAGCGGTTCGCCGTCGGACATGTGCACCGTGGCCCGCAGAGCCCCCGGGAAGAGCACGGTGTTGATGAAGTAGGCGCCGGTCAGGTGCCGCAGCAGGATCCGCTGCCCGACCCGTGCCCGCACCGTCGTCTGGGGGTGGTCCAGTGACCGCGCGGCCTCGACGCCGTTGATCGTGAAGTAGCGAGGCCGGAACCGGTTGAGCCGGGTCCGTTCCGCGATCGCGTCCTTCTCCCCGGCGGCGTGGCTGTACACGCGCCAGGACGGATCGATGTCGTAGGTGGCCCACATCGCCTCGACGTCGTACTGCGGCCCACCGGCGTAGAGCGTTCCCGGCCCGGACGGCGGGTCGACGACCAGGTAGCCGAACATGCCCATCTGCACGTGCAGCGGGGCGTTGCGGTGGCAGTGGTAGAAGAACGTGCCGGCGCGGGAGGCCCGCCACTGGTAGGTGTAGCGGCTGCCGACGTTGAACGAGGTGTCAGGCACCCCGTCGTTGTAGGTGGACGGCTCGATGCCGTGGTGGTGGATCGTGTGCACGTTGATCGACGGCTCGACCGTCGTGTGCACCACCTGGCCCTGCCGGACCCGGATGGGCGTGGCGGGGAACGGCTTGTCGTCGTCGGGATCCTTGAACGTCCAGTACTCGACGTCCTGCCCGTCGGAGAACTCCAGCTTGTCGTTGAAGACCTTGCGCACGAAGGCGGCGTCCGGCTGGACGCGGCCGGGCGTCTCCGGAGCCGCCTCGGGGTAGTTGTGCCCGAAGTGCGCGGCCTGGGTGAGGTCCGCGGGACGGTTCTGGTCGATCGGTACGAGTCCGCCGGCCATGGCGGTCAACTCCTCTGCGGTTACTCGAACACGACCTCGGAGACCATGCCGCCGGCGTAGTGGCCGCCGCTGGCCGTCTCGGCCATCTCGATGTGGTCGTGCACGACGTACTTCTGGGCCCTCTGGGTGAGGGGGAACGAGTCCGGTGGGGTCTCCATCGGGTAGAGGACGTCGACCGCGGTGCCGGGCGGGACCCGCACCGTGTCCTTGAAGGCGCCGACGATCCAGGGCGTGTCCGGGTGGCTGAGGACCCAGAAGTGGTTGCCGTGGAAGTGCACCGATCGCGGCGCCCGCCCGGTGTTGACCAGGCGCACCAGTGTCGAGTCCCCGGGCCGGCCCAGCCCGCCGGCCGCGCCGGCGAGGAAGGTGGCCGGGTCCTCCACGGCCAACATCCCGCTGATCCCGTTGATGAGGAAGTACTCGGGCTCGGGGTCGCTGGGGAGGGCGACCCGGCCGCCGGCGAGGTCGCGGGCGGTGGCCGGGTTCAGCTCGGCGAACAGCCAGGTGCGCTCCTGGACGAAGGTGGCCGGGATCGTGGCCCCCTGCAGGGTGCCGAACAGTGGCTGACGCCGGGCCAGTTGCCGGACGCCGGGGTAGAGGGCGTCGACGGAGCGCCGGTCAGCCGCGGGCAGGACGACCAGGGCCCCGGTCGTCCCCAGCGCCCGGCCGGTGTCGACGCTGCCGTCGATCGTGCCGACGTAGAAGAACGTGCCCGGTGTGGCAGGCGCGGGAAAGGAGACCGTGCCGCTGGTCCCCGGCGCGATGGGAGTGGACTGGACGCCGGGCAGGCCCGGCACGGCCAGCCCGATCTGACGGGTCGTGCCGTTGGTGATCGTCAGCTCCACCGTGTCGCCGACCTGGACCTCGAGGATGCCGCCGGGGATCTCCGCACGCTCCCCGGTGCTGCCGAACCCGAGGACGGGCACCACCAGTCCGTCGATCATGATCCGGTCGCCGTTCAACGCGTGCAGGTCCGCGGTGACCACGGCGGCGGCCGGTCGAGCGGACGCCAGCAGCCCGGTGCTCGCGAGCACGGCGGCCGACGCGGCACCGACGCCGTACCGCAGCACCGTCCGACGGGAGATCTCGGTCTCTGACACGGGCATCGGGGGCTCCGGGACGCGGTGAACTCGTTCGCGACCAGGATCCGCACGGTCCTGTTCCGGATCCACGCCGAAGGTGGGGAGGGACGTGTCCCCCATTCGGGGGAACGCCGGCCCGGGACCGCGACCGGCGTCCCTGGCGGTGGGCCCCCCGGCGAGGTTCTGGGCCCGCGTGCGGCCTCCTCCTGCAGGGGGAGATCGAGCGCTTCACGGCGTGTATCGATTGACTTTCGATAGGCAGTTCACGAGAGTCGATCGCATGACGCACTTGCGCCGCGTGGTGCTGCCCCTCCGGATCCTGCTCGGGATCGTCTTCGCCGCCCTGCTGGTCGCCCAGATCTGGGGCGTGCCGGGCCTGCTGCCCGACCTCGTCGAGCCGACGCTGGAGCGCTCCGCCATGCGCGCGGTGATGGCGGCGGTCTCGGTGCTGGCATTGGTCTGCGTCCAGGTGGTCATCGTCTGCACCTGGCAGCTGCTCACCCTGACCACCGACGACCGGATCTTCAGCGCGAGCTCGCTGCCCTGGGTGAACGGGATCGTCCGGGCGACCGTCGCCGGCTGGGTCATGCTGCTGGGCGCCTTCGTCTGCAGCTACTACTTCATCGTCGACGAGGTCAGCGACGACCCGGCGGTGCCGGCGCTCCTGCTGCTGCTCCTGCTCGTGGGAGCCGTCCTCGGCCTGCTCATCGTCATCATGCGCGCCCTGCTGCGACAGGCGACGGCCCTGCGGACCGACATGGAAGCGGTCATCTGATGCCGATCGTCGTGCGCATCGACGTCGAGCTCGCCCGCCGGAAGATGAGCGTGGGGGAGTTCGCCGAGCGGGTGGGGCTCACCCCGGCCAACGTCGCCGTCCTGAAGAACGGCCGCGCCAAGGCGGTCCGCTTCGCCACGCTGGAAGCGATGTGCCGGGTGCTGGAGTGCCAGCCGGGAGACCTGCTCGAGTGGGTCGACGACGAGCACACCGCACCGCAGGTCGCCTCCGGGGCCCAGCGGTGATCGAGGTCCGTGAGCTCACCAAGCGCTACGGCGACGTCCTCGCCGTCGACGACCTGACCTTCGACGTCGAGCCGGGCAAGGTCACCGGCTTCCTCGGGCCGAACGGGGCCGGGAAGTCCACGACCATGCGGATGGTCCTCGGCCTGGACCGGCCGACCTCGGGGACGGCGCTGGTGAACGGCCGGCCGTTCGGAACGCTCGCCGAGCCGCTGCGCGAGGTGGGTGCACTCCTCGATCCGGGCGCCGTGCACTCGGGCCGCACGGGGCGCAACCACCTCCGCGTGGCCGCCCGGACCAACGGCATCCCGTTCCGGCGGGTCGACGAGGTGATCGACCAGGTCGGCCTCGGCAAGGCCGCTCGCCGTCGGATCAAGGGCTACTCGCTCGGCATGCGGCAGCGCCTCGGCATCGCCGCCGCGCTGCTGGGGGATCCCCGCGTCCTCCTGTTCGACGAGCCGGTGAACGGCCTCGACCTCGACGGCGTCCGCTGGATCCGCAGCCTGCTGCGCCGGCTGGCCGACGAGGGCCGCACCGTCCTGGTCTCCAGCCACCTGCTGAGCGAGATGCAGCAGACCGCCGACCGCCTGGTCGTCATCGGCCGCGGCCGGCTGATCGCCGACGCCACGACCGGCGAGATCCTCCGCGGGCTGGGCAACCTGCAGGTCAGCGTTCGGAGCTCGCGCTCGGACGAGCTGCTCGCCGGCCTCCAGGACCACGGCTTCACGGCGACGCGGGTCGACGCCGACGAGCTCCGGGTCGAGGACGCCGGCGCCTTCGACGTGGGCGAGCTCGCCAACTCCCTGCACCTCCCGCTGCACCACCTGTCCGAGGTCGCGCAGTCGCTCGAGGACGCCTACCTCGCGCTGACCGGCAGCAGCGTCCAGTTCCACGGCCGCGAGGCGGCGCCCGAGAAGACCACGGAGACAGCGCAGTGACGACGACGCCGGCCGCTCCGCACGTCTCCACCGGCCGCGTGCTCGCGCGCACCTGTGCGGCGGAGTGGACCCGGCTGCGGACGGTCCGGGGCTCCTGGTGGTTCGCCGCCGCGGCGGCCGTGGTGATGGTGGGCATCGGCACGGTCGCCGGCCTGGAGGCCGACCCGTTCCCGGCGAACAGCGACCCCGCGTGGACGGCGTCTACCGTGACCGCCGTGCCGGCGCAGTTCGCGCTCCTCGCCCTGGCGCTCACAGCGGTGACCTCCGACCACGCCACCGGCGGGATCGTGCCCACCCTGCAGTGGACGCCGCGCCGCAACGTCCTGGCGCTGGCCCGCACGTTCGTGGCGG
>DASQTE010000386.1:0-5157 GCA_035642035.1 Blastococcus sp. | reverse complement strand
CATCTCCACGGCCTCGCGCGCGAAACGGCGCAGCGCCTCCGGGTCGCCGTCGAGCATCAGCTGCAGCAGCCGCTCCCGCATGAGCGCGGCCAGGTCGACGCCGTCGTCCCCGGGCACGTCCAGGGTCGACTCGGCCGGCTCGCCGTCGATGTCGCCCTCGCCCTCGGCCGCGTCGTCGTCGAGCGGTCGCGGCCGGTCCGTGAGCGGCCACCAGAGGTCGAACAGCACGTCGTAGGTGGGCCGCTGGGCCGCCCGCTGGAGCAGCACCGCGGCCAGGCCGTGCCGCAACTGCTCGCGGTCCAGCAGGTCGACGACGGTCAGGATTTCAGCGGCGTCCACGGCCTGGCTGATGCCGACCGGGATCCCGGCGTCGCGGACCGCCCGGACGAACCCGTCCAGGTGACCGGCGAGACCGCCGGGCTCGACGCGAGCAGCCGGGGCGGCCATCAGTTGAGCCGCAGCTCGGCCGCCGCGCGGTCCTGGTCGCTGGCGTGCTTGAGCACGACCCCGAGCGTCGAGCGCACCGCGGACTCGTCCAGCGTGTCCAGGCCCAGCTCGAGCAGCGTCTGCGCCCAGTCGAGGGTCTCCGAGATCGACGGCGACTTCTTCAGCTCCAGGGCCCGCATCGCCCGCACGGTCCGCACCAGCTGCTCGGCCAGCCCCGGCGCCAGGTCCGGCACCCGTGAGAGCACGATCTCGCGCTCACGCTCGGCGGTCGGGTAGTCCAGCGCCAGGTACAGGCAGCGCCGCTTCAGCGCCTCCGACAGCTCACGGGTGGCGTTCGAGGTGAGCACGACCATGGGCCTGCGGGCGGCGGTGATGGTGCCGAGCTCGGGGATGGTCACCTGGAAGTCCGACAGCACCTCCAGCAGCAGCCCCTCCACCTCGACGTCGGCCTTGTCGGTCTCGTCGACGAGCAGGACGGTCGGCTCGGTGCGGCGGATGGCGGTCAGCAGCGGGCGGGAGAGCAGGAACTCCTCGCCGAAGATGTCGTCGTGGACGGTGTTCCAGTCCGCACCGTCGGTGCCCTGCGACGCCTGGATGCGCAGCAGCTGCTTCTTGTAGTTCCACTCGTACAGCGCCCGCGCCTCGTCGAGGCCCTCGTAGCACTGCAGCCGGATCAGCTCCGAGCCGGTCGCCGTCGCCAGCGCCTTGGCCAGCTCGGTCTTCCCGGTGCCGGCCGGGCCCTCGACCAGCAGCGGCTTGCCGAGCCGGTCGGCCAGGAAGACCGTCGTCGCGATCTGCGCGTCGGGCAGGTACCCGACCTCGGAGAGCCGCTTGTCGACGTCCCCCACCGAGGAGAACTGGGGGAACTGCGTCGGCGGACGGGGCAAGGCAGGACCTCTCAGCGGGTGTGACCGTTGCCGGTCACGACGTAGGTGGTGGAGGTGAGCTCCGGCAGGCCGAGCGGCCCGCGGGCGTGCAGCTTCTGGGTGGAGATCCCGATCTCCGCGCCGAACCCGAACTCACCGCCGTCGGTGAACCGGGTGGAGGCGTTCACCAGCACGGCCGCGGCGTCCACGCCGGCCGTGAACTCGGCGATCGCCGAGGCGGAGTCGGCGACGATCGCCTCGCTGTGCCCGCTCCCCCACTGCGCGATGTGCTCCAGCGCAGCAGGCAGGTCGTCGACGACGCGCACCGCCATGTCCATCGACAGGTACTCGGTCGCCCAGTCCTCGTCGGTCGCCGGGACGACGGCGTCGTGCGCGGCCCGCGCGGCGTCGTCGCCGTGCAGGGTCACGCCGGCGTCCGCGAGGGCCGAGAGCAGACGCGGCAGGAAGGGTGCGTCGCGGTGCACCAGCAGCGTCTCGGCGGAGTTGCAGACGCTCACCCGGTGGGTCTTCGAGTTGAGCACGATCGCCTCGGCCATCGCGGCGTCGGCGGAGGCGTCCACGTACACGTGGCAGTTGCCGACGCCGGTCTCGATCACCGGCACGGTCGACTCGCGGACGACGCGCTCGATCAGCGACGCGCCACCGCGCGGGATGACGACGTCGACCAGTCCCCGGGCGTTCAGCAGCTCCCCGACGGACGCGCGGTCGGCGGGCAGCAGCTCCACCGAGCCGGCCGGCAGCCCCGCCTTCTCCGCCGTCTCGGAGAGGATCGCGACCAGCGCGGTGTTGGTGCGGAAGGCCGACGCCGACCCCCGCAGCAGGGCCGCGTTGCCGCTCTTGAGGCACAGGCCGGCCGCATCGACGGTCACGTTCGGGCGCGCCTCGTAGACGATCCCGACGACGCCCAGCGGCACCCGGACCTGGCGCAGCTGCAGCCCGTTCGGCAGCCGCGAGCCGCGCACCACGTCACCCACCGGGTCGGGCAGGGCCACCAGGTCGCGGAGCGCCGCGGCGACACCGGCCACCCGGCCGGCGTCCAGCCGCAGCCGGTCCAGCACCGACTCCGGCGTGCCGTCGGCCGCGGCTGCCTCGACGTCGGCGGCGTTGGCGGCCAGCACCTCGTCGGTGCGCTCGACCAGCGCGTCGGCCATCGCGGTCAGCGCCGCATCCTTGACGTCGGTCGGCAGCGTGCGCAGGACGCGGGCGGCCGCCCGGGCGCGCAGCGCGGCGGCACCGATCAGCGGGAATGCGGAGACGTCGGACACGCCCAGAGGGTACGCGGAACCCGCCCCTGCCCGGCCCTATGACGAGCAGACGGCCGTCTATGTGAGAATGATTCCCATGAGCACCCGAGCCGCCCGCTGGACCGCCACCCTCCTCGCTGCCGCCACGGCGACGGCGCTGACCGGGTGCGGCTCAGAGGACGACGGATCCGGATCCGGTGAGCTCACCGTGCTGGCCGGCTTCTACCCGCTGGAGTGGACCGCCGCCCGGGTCGGCGGGGAGAACGTCTCCGTCTCGTCGCTGACGCCACCCGGTGCGGAGGCGCACGACCTCGAACTCGCTCCCCAGGACGTCGCCGCCGTCGCGGAGGCCGACCTGCTGGTCTACCTCGACGGCTTCCAGCCCGCGCTCGACGAGGCGGCCGGGTCCGAGGGCGGCGAGCACGCCTGGGACGCCGGCCAGGCAGCCGACCTCGTCGCCGGCGAGGCGCACGAGCACGCCGAGAACGGGGACGGGGACCACGCGGAGGAGGAGCACGCGGGCGAGGAGGCCGTCGACCCGCACTTCTGGCTCGACCCGACCCGCCTCGCGGCGGTCGGCGTCGCCCTCGCGGACCGGCTGGCCGAGCTCGACCCCGACAACGCCGCCGGCTACGAGGAGAACGCGGCCGCCCTGCGCACCGACCTCGAGGCGCTGGACCAGGAGATGGAGACGGCCCTCGCCACCTGCTCCGTCAGCACCCTGGTCACCAGCCACGACGCCTTCGGCTACCTCGGCGACCGCTACGGTCTCGAGGTGGTCGGCATCAGCGGGTTGAGCCCGTCACAGGAGCCGGACCCCGCCCAGCTGGCCGAGATCGCGACGCTCGTCCGCGACCGCGGGATCACGACCGTCTACACCGAGACGCTGGTGGATCCCGCCGTCGCCGAGACCGTCGCCGAGGAGGCCGGCGCCCGGACCGCCGTCCTCGACCCGATCGAGGGGCTGACCGACGAGTCCGAGGGCGAGGACTATCTGCAGGTGATGCGCGCCAACCTCGCCACCCTGCAGGAGGGCCAGTCCTGCTCATGACCGCCGCACCCCCCGCCGTCCGACTGCGGGACGCCAGCATCGGCTACGGCGACGTGCCGATCGTCGCCCACGTCGACCTCGCCGTCCAGGCCGGTGAGGCCGTCGCGATCCTCGGCTCGAACGGCTCCGGCAAGACCACCCTCGCCCGGGGCCTGCTCGGCCTCGCCCAGGTGCTGGGCGGCGAGGTGGACCTGCTCGGCGCCCCGGTCGGCCGGCTGCGCGAGCGCGGCCGCGTCGGCTACGTGCCGCAGCGGCACACCGTCAGCGGCGCCGTGCCGGCCACCGTCCGCGAGGTCGTCTCCGTGGGCCGGCTGGCCCGGCTCGGCCTGCTCCGTCGGCTCGGCGCCGCCGACCGCGCCGCCGTCGGCGAGGCCGTCGCCGCGGTCGGTCTCACGGACCGCATGGAGGAGCCGGTCGCCTCCCTCTCGGGCGGGCAGCAGCGCCGCGTCCTGGTCGCCCGGGCCCTGGCCGCCCAGCCCGAGCTCCTGATCATGGACGAGCCGACGGCCGGCGTGGACGCCGCCAGCCAGGACGCCCTGGCCGGTGTGCTCACCCACGTGTCGGCCACGGGGGCCACGCTGCTGGTCGTCACCCACGAGACCGGCCCGCTCTCCGACGTCCTCACGCGCGCGGTGGTGGTCGACCACGGGCGGATCAGGTACGACGGGCCGCTGGCCGGGGCCGGCCCGGCCGACGGCGCGGGGCAGCACGACCACTGCGGCCCCGAGGAGCCCGCCGGCCGCTACCGGCTCGACCAGCCGACCGTGACGACGCGACCGGCGACGGGAGGCCGCTGACGTGGAGATCCTCGAGTACGGCTTCATGCAGCGCGCGCTGCTCGCCTCGCTGATGGTCGGCCTGGTCGCCCCCGCGGTCGGGATCTTCCTGGTGCAGCGCCGGCTGTCCCTGCTCGGTGACGGGCTGGGGCACGTGGCGCTCACCGGTGTCGCGATCGGCGTCCTGACGTCGACCGCACCGGTCGGTGCGGCGCTGGTCGCCGCGGTCCTGGGTGCGGTGCTCATCGAGCTCATCCGGGCGCGCGGCCGCACCAGCGGCGACGTCGCCCTCGCCGTCCTCTTCTACGGTGGGATCGCCGGCGGCGTGGTGCTGCTCAGCCTCGCCCCGCGCGGCGAGGCCACCAACCTGGAGGCCTACCTCTTCGGCGCCATCACGACGACGGGGACCGGCGACCTGGCGGTCTTCGCCGTCATCGCCGTCATCGTCCTGGCCGTCGTCGGCCTGCTCGGGCAGCGGCTCTACGCCGTCAGCGACGACGAGGAGTACGCCCGTGCCGTCGGCCTGCCCGTCCTCGCCCTCAATGTCGTCCTCGCCGCGCTGGTCGCCGCGACGGTCGTGCTCTCCATGCGCGTCGTGGGCCTCCTGCTCATCAGCGCGCTGATGATCGTCCCGAGCGCGATCGCGCAGCTGCTGGCCCGCAGCTTCCGCCAGGCGCTGTACATGGCCTGCGCCATCGGGCTGGTGGTGAGCGTCTCGGGCACGACGGCGTCCTACTACACGGGCACCCCGT
>DASQTE010000385.1:0-2039 GCA_035642035.1 Blastococcus sp. | reverse complement strand
GAACACCCGGTCGGCGTCGCCGTCGAAGGCCAGCCCGATGTCCGCGCCGTGCTCGCGCACGGCGGCCTGCAGGTCGACCAGGTTCGCCGGGTCCAGCGGGTTGGCCTCGTGGTTGGGGAAACTGCCGTCGAGCTCGAAGTACAGCGGCACGATCTCCAGCGGCAGGCCCGAGAGCACGACCGGCACGGTGTGCCCGCCCATCCCGTTGCCGGCGTCGACGACGACCCTCAGCGGGCGGACCTGCGACAGGTCGACCAGCGAGTGCAGGTGGTCGGCGTAGGCGGCCAGGACGTCCTGCGAGGTGACCGTCCCCGTGCGCCCGGGGTCGCGGTCGTAGGCGCCGCGCTCGGCCAGCTCGCGCACGGTGGCCAGCCCGGAGTCCTGGCCGATGGGGGCGGCCCCGGCACGGCAGAGCTTGATGCCGTTGTACTGCGCCGGGTTGTGGCTTGCCGTGAACATCGCGCCGGGCAGGTCGAGCGAGCCGGAGGCGAAGTACAGCAGGTCGGTGGAGCCCAGCCCTGCCTCGACGACGTCGACGCCGCGGCTGATGACGCCCTGGGCGAACGCGCGGGACAGCGGGACCGAGGACTCGCGCATGTCGTGGGCGGTGACCACGGCGGTCGCGCCGCCGTCGGCGATCACGAACTCGGCGAACGCGGCGCCGATCGCGCGGCTGACGTCCTCGTCCCACTGCTCGGGCACGATGCCGCGGACGTCGTAGGCCTTGATGATCGAGGAGAGGTCGCGCACCCCCGGACCCTATAAGGACCCCGCTGCCCCCCACCGCTCGCAGGCTCGCGGCGGGCCCCTGCAGCAGGGCCGTAGGCAGGGTCGTTCAGGTCAGGTCAGGTCGGGGAGGACCCGGAGGTGGCCGCGGCGCGTGCCGCTGCCGTCGTCGGCCGGGTTGCGCGGGGGCTCGGGGCGCGCCGCCTCGCGGACGGCGTCGGCGAGGGCGAGCAGGTCGTCGCCCGTCGGGCCGGCGTCGTCGAGGTCGATCTCGTGGCGGACGACCTCCCACCCGCGCGGCACGGTCAGCCGCTCGGCGTGGAACTCGCACAGGTCGTAGCTGTGCGGTTCGGAGAACGTCGCCAACGGGCCGACAACGGCCGTCGACTCCGCGTACACGTAGGTCAGAGTCGCCGCTGCCGGTTGCGCGCAGCCGCTGCGCGAGCAGCGACGTGACTGCCTCACCACCGGTTCCTCACGCAGGCACAGTAAACCTGCGCGACGGTCGGCCGCAGCAGGCACGCAGGTGTTTCCGGATCGGCCGCACCATCCTGCACGATGACCCCGTGGGCACCGACACCGGACCGGCGCAGGTCACGGGCGGTCCGCGCGGCGCCGTTCGCCGTGGTCAGGGCCGTACCCTTCGACCGTCATGAGCCGCCCTCCCCGCCGCCCCGGCGCACGTTCCCGCCGCGACCGCCACGGCCGCGGCCTGCGCGGTCGCCTGGTGCCGGCCGAGGTGCCCCTGGCCCGCAGCCGCGCGGAGCAGTTCGACGACCTGGTGCTCGACGCGGTCGAGGACATCGAGCGCCGGTGGGAGCGAGAGCTGGCCGGGGTCGAGTTCGCGGTCGAGGACGTGCCGTGGGTCGAGCACACCAGCCCCGACGAGGTCGTCCACGACGCCGACGTCCTCGACGACGGCTCCGTCCCGCTGGCGCGGGTGCTGCCCGGCCACCGCGAGGACGGCCGCGAGGTGCCGCCGCGGATCGTCGTCTACCGCCGCCCGCTGGAGATCCGCGCCCACGACCGCGACGACCTCGCCGAACTCGTGCGCGACGTCGTCGTCGACCAGGTCGCCGTGCTGCTCGGGCGCGACCCGGAGGAGATCGACCCCACCGGCTGACGAAGGACCCCGTCCTCCACGTCGCGAACCGGGCGGCGCGCTCCTGCGATGCTGACCGCGATGGAGATCCCCGTGACGGCCGGGCCATGGCTCGTGCTCGGCGTCGTCCTGGGGATCCTGCTGGCGGCGCTCGCCGCACTGGCCACCGGAGGGCTGCGCCGTCGCCGGCCCCCCGGTCCCCCCGCCCCGT
>DASQTE010000384.1:0-13212 GCA_035642035.1 Blastococcus sp. | reverse complement strand
CTCCAGCCCCGCCGGGCCGGCCGGTTTGCGCGCGGCCGGCCGGGCCGCGGGCTTCGGCGCCGGGGGAGCGACCGCGGGCACGGCCACCGACGCCGTCACCGACGAGCGCAGCGCCGCCACGCCCTTGAACGACTCCTGCGCCGCCGTCGGCAGCTGGATCACCTCGGCAACCGGCTCCGTGGGGATGGCGTCGACCGCCTCGGCCAGGCGGTCGAGGACCGCCGTGCGGTCGGCCAGCCACGAGGGCAGCCACACGCGCTCGACCAGCGGCCAGCGCAGCATGTCGCCGAGCACCTCGCCGGGCAGGCCGTCGCGGTCGCCGACCGTCCCGCGCCTGGCCCACGCCGGGCCGTCCAGCAGCACCGCCATCAGCGGCGTCTCCGGGTCGGCCACCCGCGCCACCGCGAGGTCGACCTTGAACTCCGAGAGCCCGACGTCGGTCCGCACCACGAGCCCGCGCTCGCGCAGGGCGGCCGCGATCTCCTCGCGGTGCCGGTCGACGACGGCGGACGAGCGGGCGTCGCGCGGCAGCACGTCGGTGCCCTGCGCCGCCATGTCGAGGTAGGCCCGCAGGTGCTTGATGCCCACCGACGACGTCTCCTCGGCCCGCAACTGCTCCGGGTCGAACGACGAGAAGACGACGACCTGCCGCCGGGCGCGGGTGACGGCGACGTTCAGCCGCCGCTCGCCGCCCACCCGGTTCAGCGGGCCGAAGTTCAACGGCAGCTCTCCGGAGGCGTTCACCGAGAAGCCGGTGGAGAAGAAGACGACGTCGCGCTCGTCGCCCTGCACGTTCTCCAGGTTCTTGACGAACAGGCCCTCGCCGTCGGTGCGGTCCAGCGCCGCGGCCAGCCGCTCGTCGTCGGCGTCGCGGAGCAGGGCCTCGATGTAGGCCCGCTGCTGCGCGTTGAACGTCACGACACCGATCGACGGGACGGCGTCGACGCCGTCCCACTTGGGCACCGCGTCGAACCGCCGGCGGATCTCCGCGACGATCGCCTTGGCCTCGATCGGGTTGGTGCGCAGCAGCCGCCCGGCCCCGGACCGGTGGAACGTGCCCGGCACCCGCACCAGCGAGACGCCGCGGCCGTCCGGCTCCGATGAGGGCCGCCCGTGCGTCGGCGCCGGGAAGGACGACAGCCGGTTGCCGTAGTACTGGGCGTTGGAGAACGCGATCAGCGACTCGTCCTGGCTGCGGTAGTGCCACGACAGCCACTGCCGCGGCACTCGCGCCTGCACGCACTCGGAGAGGATCGACTCCTCGTCCTCCACCGCCGTCTCGGCCAGGTCCGAGGCCTCGTCCGACACCGACGACGGCTCGGCGAACGACGTCGGCGGCATCTGCTTCGAGTCGCCGACGACGACCGCCGCCCGGGCGCGGCCCAGCGCGCCCACCGCGTCGGCCACCCGGATCTGCGACGCCTCGTCGAACACGACCAGGTCGAACAGGCCCGAGACGGCCGGGAAGAACCGGGCCACCGAGTCCGGCGACACGAGCACGCACGGCATCACCTGGGTGATCAGCTCGCCGTAGGTCGCCAGCAGCTGACGCACGCCGAGGCCGCGGCGCTGCTTGGCCAGCTCGCGCTGCAGCGCGCCGACCTGCCCGGATCCCGACGCCGCGTCGAACGGCCGGGCGGACAGGACCTTCGACGGCAGCGCCGTCGTCAGGTGCTCGCGCACCGCCCGCGAGGCCCGGGTGAACCGGCGGATCGCCTTCTCGTGCGCCGCGGCGTCGAACAGGTCGAGCCCGGTCGCGTCCAGCCGCTCGGTCACCGAAGCGGCGGCCAGCCCGCGGTCGAAGGCCCGCACCGCGTCGTCGGCCCTGATCGCACCGCTGACGAGCAGCGCGCGGGCGTCGAACAGCCCGGCGAAGCGCAGCGGCTCGAGGGTGTCGAGGAAGGTGACCCAGCGGCGCAGCGACATGAGCACCGAGCCGTCGCCCCCGCGCTCGGGGCGGGTCATCGACCAGCGGAGCAGGAAGCCGTCGTCCCCGGCCCAGGCGGCGAGTTGGTCGGAGCTGGTCCGGCAGGCGGTCACCAGCTGCGTGACGGCGTCCCGCAGCCGGGCGACGGCCGTGGCGGCCTCGGGCGCGGCCGGCAGCCCGGCGACGATCAGCTTGCGCAGCTGCACGTGGAAGAGGGTCGAGCCGTCGACGGCCGCCCCGGCCTTGCGCAGCCAGTCGACCTGCCGGGCCAGCAGGTCGCCGTCCAGGAAGGGGTTCCAACCCTCCGGCACCGAGAGCCCGGAGACCGAGGCGGCGCGCGTCGCGATCGCCTGCACCGCGGTCTGCACCCGCCACAGGCTCTCGACGACCGCCGGGACGTCCTTCGGCCGCACCTTCGCGTCGGGGCGCAGGTAGGGCGCGAGGGTGTCGCGGACGGCGACCAGCTTCCGCCGCCGGCCCCACCAGGACGACGCGGCCGCGGTCTGCGCCGCGACGTAGACCTCGGCGAGCGGCAGCTGCAGCACCTCGGGGGTGCAGACGTCGAGGCCCGGGTGGCGGAACGCGGTGAAGGCGGCGATCTCGCCGAGCACCGCTGACGTCGCCGCCGTCCAGAAGGCGCCGAACGTCTCGTCGATGACGTCGAGCCCGATGCCCGGCCCGCCGAGGACGTGGGCGAGCGCGTCGAGCTCCTCGGCGGTGCTCGCCCGCCGGAGGACCCCGGCGATCTCCGGGATGCCCTGCACCTCGCGCACGGCGGCGTCCACGGCGGCCGCGGCGGCCTGGGTGGCGGGCAGGTCGATGTCGGGGGAGTCCACGAAGGCCCACGGGTGGCGCGGCGAGGGGCGGGTCAGGTCGGCGATGTCCGGCAGCAGCGCCAGCTCCACGCGCACCGAGCGCAGCACGTCGGCCGGGGCGTTGGCCGCGAACGGCAGCGGCACCGGCAGCGGCTCGACGTCCGTGCCGGCCGCCAGCTCCGACGTCCGCGCCGAGTAGAGCGACAGCCCGACGGAGTTCGGGTCGTGCAGCCGGTCGGCGTAGCGCGCCAGCATCCGGCGGGCCGACCGCAGCGACTCGCCGTCCACTGCCATGCCCTGCTCGTCGACGGAGACGGCGTGCTCCAGCGCGAGCCGGATCTGCGCCCGCACCATCGAGGCGCGCGAGCCCTTGTCGTGCAGGTCGAGGGCGAACATGCCCATGCCGACCGCGTCCAGCCGGCGCGCGACGACGTCCAGCGCCGCGCGCTTCTCGGCGACGAACAGCACCCGCTTGCCCTCGGCGACCGCCCGGGTCAGCAGGTTGGTGATGGTCTGCGACTTGCCGGTCCCGGGCGGGCCCTCGAGCACGAACGTCCGGCCGGCGCCGGCCTCGGCGATCGCCCGCAGCTGCGAGGCGTCGGCGGGCGCGGGCAGCTCGGCGGCCAGCTCGTCGAGGTCGACGTAGGGGCCGGCGTCGCGGGCCGGGTCCTCGAACGCCTCGGTCGGCTCGTGCACCAGATGGCGGACCAGCGGGTTCTCGGTGAAGTCGGCCCAGTGCTCGTCCAGGTCCTTCCACAGCCGGAACTTCGCGAACTGCAGGATCGCGAGGTCGGCCGTCGGCTCGACCCGGTAGGGCAGCCCGTGCCCGACCAGCGCGCTGCGCATCGACTCGAAGGCGGCGTCGAGGTCGAGCGTGCCGTCGACGGCCTCGGTCAGCGTCGGGACGGTCAGCCCGTGCAGCTGGCGCAGCTTCTCCAGCAGGCAGTAGTTCGGTGTGCTCGCCCCGGACTCGTCGAGCGAGAGCCGGTAGGAGCCGGTGCGGCCCATCGGGGCGAGGACGACGGGGATGAGCACGAGCGGCGAGCGCAGCGGCCGCCCGTCGAGCTCCCAGACCAGGCTGCCGAGCGCGAGGTACAGGTTGTTGGCGCCGGTCTCCTCGAGCACCGTCTTCGCCTTGTAGGCGACGTTCCGGAGCTTGGGCAGGTAGCCGCCGCTGGTGACGTCGGCGTGCACCTCGCGCCGCTCGACCAGCAGCTCGGTCAGCTGCTCGTCGGGCAGGTCACGGGCGGAGGCGATGCCGCGCTCGGCCTGGACGGCGGCCAGCTGGTCGACCGGCAGCAGCGAGATCGGCGTCCCGTCGTGGACGAACTTCTCCAGCGCGCCCAGCGCCGAGCCGGGGACGACCAGGGTGAGGCCGGAGCGCTCGGTGTAGTTGATCAGCCGGTTGCGCAGGCTGAGGTCGAGCAGCGCGTTCTTCCACTGCTGCACTCGCGCCGGCGGCTCGGGCTTCGACGACGGCGCGGGGGCCGGGGCCGCCGGCTTCGCGGGCGCGCTGTGCAGCGCCGGCCGGTACTCGACGACCTGCAGGACGCCGTCCTCGTCGCGGGCCCGGGCGGGCAGCGGGAAGATGCCGTCCTTGCGGGCGCGGTGGACGTCGGTGACGCCGAGGATCCGGTCGAGGTCGCCGGCCAGCCAGGCGCTGTAGGCGGGGGTGTGCAGGTCGGCGCCGGGCTCGTCGGTGCCGGTGAGCAGCGTCGTGTCGACCAGGCCGATCAGGCCCAGGTCGACGAGGTTGACCAGCGGAGCGGCGTCGGTGGTCGCGGCGCTCTCCGCGCTGCGCTCCTCGCGCCAGTAGCCGAGGAACGCGCCACCGCCCCCGGAACGCCCACCGGATCCCTCGGCCAGCCACAGCAGCGGCCGGATGCCGGCCTGCTCCAGCGCCGCGGCCATGACGACGGCGGTGTCGAGCGGGGTGCCCACCCGCCAGGTGAGGACGTCGCCCGGCGAGCGGACCTGCTGCCCCAGGTCGGACCAGCTGACCGGCGGCTCGCTGTGGCGGATGCCGCGTGCGCGCAGGACGTCGGCGATCGCGGCCACGACCTCGTCGACCCGCTCGGTCCCGTCCGCGTAGCCCTGGAGGGCGCCGCGGCCGGTCCGCTCCTCGAGCAGGCCCGCCGCCTCGCCGACGACGGCGGTGATCGCCGGGTGGTTGGGCAGCACGTGCGCGGCCAGCATCTCCAGCGCCAGCGGCAGGGGGGTGGCCAGCCACTGCTGCGCGGCCAGCACCTGGACGGCGCGGCTGCTCTCGCCCAGCACGATCGTCTCGCCGTCCGGGCTCTCGGCGATCACCTCGACGTCGATCACGCCGGGGCGCTGCTCCTCGACGTGCAGCATCGCGGCCGGGTCCATGACCAGGCCGAGGTCGGTGAGGACCGTCGTCCGGCCCTCGTCGAGGTCGGCGAGCAGCTCGACGGTCGTGGCGATCGGGCCCTCGGCGTCGCGCACGCCGAGCCGCACCGTCGCGGCGCGCACCGGGCCGCCGAGGTTGGTGAGGGCGAGCCGGGACACCACGGGGACCCGGTTGTGGGCCAGTGCGTAGCTGAGGACGGGGGTGGACGTGATCTCGATGGAGATCGCCGCCCGCGAGGCGACGACGTCGCCCACCTGGATGTCGGCAGTGCTCTCCATGTCCCCTGTCTACCGGAGCGGACGGATCGGTCCCCCCATGCTCCCCGACGGACGTGACCCCTGTGACGCGTGGGTCGGTTCGTTGCCCCGGATCACAGAACGGCGCCCCGCGGAGGTTCCCGGTCGGGACGGATCTGCCGATCTGCGCGGGTACCGCAACCGGTGTCCACCGAAGGTGCGGTCTTCCGTCCGGACCCGTTCCGGGGGCCCGGGACGGCGCTAGCGTCCCCGGATGAGCACCCCGGGGTTGCCCACGATCTGGGAGCTGGTCGCCGAGGGCGCGGCCACGCTGCCCGAGCCGTTCAGCCGCGCCGCGCTGATCAACTGGGTCAGCGCGCGCCGCCCCGACGTCGGCGTCTCCTCGATCGCCTCGCACATCCAGCTGGCCACCGACAACGCCGGGCACCCGCCGTCGGGCCGCGCGCCGCTGCTGCACCGCGTCGACCGCGGCCTCTACGTCCGGCACCGCGAGGTGCGTCCGGACGAGTCCGCCGATGCCGGGCCGCGGCTGGTCCTGGTCGGTTCCTCCGGCGCGACGGCGGGCGAGCCCGTGCCGGCCGCCCGGCTGTTCACCAGCCCCGGGTTCGCCCGCGCCCGCGACGCCGCCGTCCGCGCCCGGCTCCCGTGGTTCGTGCTCAGCGCCAGGCACGGGCTGCTCGAGCCCGAGGACGTCGTCGGCCCGTCCGACGCCCAGATCGGCGACCAGTCCGCCGGCTACCGGACGGCGTGGGGCGAGTGGGTGGTCGCCCAGCTCGCCGAGCGGGTGCGCCTGGACGGCGTGGTGGTCGAGGTCCACGGCGGCGTCGACTTCGCCCAGCCGCTCCGGGGACCGCTCGCCCGCCGCGGGGCCGCCCTGGAGATCCCGCTCCCGGGCACCTGGCAGGAGCCCGACGACGACCCGCAGGACGGGCACCCTGTCCGGACGGCGCTCGGGAAGCTGCGGGACCTCGTCGGCCGGCACGCCAGCGCCTCCTGACCGGGACGCCCGCGACCCCTGGGACGCCTGCGGCGCGTCGGCGCCCCGCCGTCACCTCCCGGTGCCGACCAGGGCCGATGCTGCCCATGGCCTCACCGCGAGGTCGTCCGGGAGGGTGGAGATGTTCGGGGTCCCGATCGAGGTCCTGGTCGGTGCATCGGTGATCGCCGGGCTGGCGCTGCTGGCCGCCCTGTTCCTCGCCGAGCGGGCGTCCGGCCGGCGGCGCGCCGCGACCCCGGCACGCGGCACGACCGCCCCCGCCGTCCCCACCCCGCGCCGGCCCGTCGACGTCGCCGAGCCGGACGGCCCGGTCCCGTTCGCCGAGCCCGGCATGCGCGGCCGGCTCTTCCGGTACGGCGGCGAGGGGCCGGGCCTCCCGGTCGACGCGCCGTTCGCCGTCGTCGCCGTCGAGACCACGGGCCTGTCCCCGGCCGCCGGTGACCGCATCGTCGAGTTCGCGGTCGTCCGCGTCGACGCCTCCGGCCGCATCGTGGACGAGTACGCCACCCTGGTGGACCCGGGCCGCGACGTCGGCCCTGTCCTCCTGCACGGCATCTCGCCGAGCGAGGTGCTCGGCGCCCCGGCGTTCGCCGACGTCGCCGGCGCACTGCTGGACCACCTGGACGGCGCCGTCGTCGTCGCGCACAACGCCGCCGTGGTGGAGCGGTTCCTGGCGTCGGAGTTCGCGCGGATCGGCGTGACGCCGCCGCTCAACCCCGCGCTGTGCTCGCTCTGGCTGGCCCGCCGCACGATGCGTTCCCCCGACCACCGTCTGGACACCCTCGCCCGGATCGCCGGCCTGCCGGTCGCCGAGGCGCGCACCGCCCTCGCCGACGCCCGCACCGGAGCGGCGCTGCTGCCGCACCTGCTGAGGACGCTCGGCGAGCCGCCGCGCCACCTGACCGGCCTGCGCCCCATGCCCGAGCTCGCGACCGCGACCGGCCCGAGGACCCGGTTCGGCGAGATCCGCCCCGGCGGCGGCTGGATCGCCTCCCTGGTCGCCGGGCTGCCGCGGGCCGTCGTCGACGCCCCGAACGCCGACGCCCAGCGCTACGTCGACGCCCTCACCTCGGCCCTGGCCGACGGCCGGATCCTCGGCGGCGAGGCCCAGCTGCTCGCGCGGCTGGCCGCCTCCGCGGGCATCGGCGCCGAGCAGGTGCTCGCGCTGCACCGCCGCGTCCTTGGCCACCTGCGGGCCGCCGCGCTCGGGAACGCCATCCTCACCACCGCCGAGCTGCGGCAGCTGAGGACCGCCGCGAGCGGTGTCGGCCTGGCCGACTTCTTCGACGACCTGCGCCCGACCTCGCCGCAGGACGTGATGGCGGCGCGGCTGCGCTGAGCCAGCGGCCGGAGCGGTTCCCGGACACCGCCTCCCGTGCGACGATCGGGGGACTGCCGCACGCGTGGAGGCCCCATGACCACCGCAGGCCACATCCGGGTCTCGGACGCCGAGCGGCAGGGGGCCGCCCAGCGGCTCGGGGCCGCCTGGGCGGAGGGACGGCTCGACGACGCCGAGTACGACCGGCGGCTGTCGCTGGCCTTCTCCGCCGTGACCTACGCCGACCTCGACCAGCTCTTCACCGACCTGCCCGGCCCGCCCCCGCCGCAGTACGGGCCGCCGGCCGCGTACCGGCCGATGGCGCGGGTGCCCGCAGCGGTGGCGGCGTGGTGCCGGGTCGGCGCGATCGGCCAGGTGCGCGGCACCGGGCTGCAGATGCTGCTGTTCGTCGTCACCTTCGGCATCTGGGGCTACGTCTACCTCTTCCAGACGCACGACGAGATGAAGCGGCACACCGGCGACGGCATCGGCGGGGTCCTCGCGCTGCTCCTGGCGTTCCTCTTCTGGATGGCCGCGCCGTTCCTGCTCAGCCACGAGGTGGGCCGGCTCTACGAGCGACGGGGCAAGGGCAGGCCGGTCAGCGCCCTCACCGGCCTCTGGTTCTTCCCGGGGGTCTTCCTGCTGGTCGGTCCGATCATCTGGTTCGTGCTGACCAACCGGGCGCTCAACTCCTACTGGCGGAGCTTCGGCGCGAACTGACGGGGAGTTGCCGACCCGCCGTCCACCGGCGAGGTTGCAGGCATGAGCGCCCCGACCCGTCACGAGTCCGGACTGATCGTCGAGACCCGCGGGCACGTCCGCCTGCTCACCCTCGACCGGCCCGAGCGCCGCAACGCGCTCTCCTCCCCGCTGCAGGCGGACCTGATCGAGGAGCTGCTGGCCTGCACCGAGGACGCCGACGTCCGGGCGGTCGTGCTCACCGGCAACGGGCCGGCGTTCTGCGCCGGCTTCGACCTCAAGGAGATCCGCGAGCGCGACCAGCGCGGCGAGCACTTCCGCCCGCCGATGAACCGGCCCACCCGCTCGCTGTTCGAGGTGGTCACCGAGACGCCGGTGCCGATCGTCGCGGCGCTGCAGGGCGCGGCCGTCGCCGGCGGCTTCGAGCTGGCGCTCGCGTGCGACCTCCGGGTGGCGGCGCCCGGCATCAAGCTCGGGCTGCCCGAGGCCACCATCGGGATGGGCGCCAACTTCGGCTCCGTCGTCCTGCCCAAGCGCATCCCCATGGGCATCGCCATGGAGATGCTGCTGACCGGCGAGTACGTGACCAGCGAGGACGCCGAGCGGTGGGGGCTGGTCAACCGGCTCACCGACGACGTCCTGCCCACGGCGCTGCAGCTGGCCGAGCGGATCGCGGCCAACGCCCCGATCAGCGTCCGCCGCATGAAGGAGACCGCGGTGAAGGGCCTCGAGCTCCCGCTCTGGCAGGCGCTGCGGCTCGACGTCGGCCCGAACCCCTACCTGAGCGAGGACCGCAAGGAGGGCATCGCCGCCTATCTGGAGAAGCGCCCGCCGCGGTGGACCGGCCGCTGACGGGCGCGCTGGGGCGGGTGGGGGAATCGGGCCGAGTCGCGACGCCACCGTGACCGTCAGGAGCCGCTCCGGGAGTTGTGGGTCTCCTACGTTCCGTAGGTCGCCGGAACGGCCGGCGCGACGACGGAGAGCAGGAACATGTCCACGCCAGGGACCTACTCGGGGCCGCAGCAGTACGGCCAGCCCTACGCCGGTCAGCAGTACGGCCAGCCCGCCGGATACGGCCAGATGCCGGGTGTGCCGGCCACCGCGCAGTACGCCCAGCCGCAGGGGCCGATCGGTCAGGTCCGCAGCACCGGCGTGCAGATCCTGCTGTTCGTCGTCACCCTGGGGATCTGGAGCCTCGTGTACTACTACCAGACCCACGAGGAGATGAAGCGGCACAGCGGCCAGGGCATCGGCGGGGTGCTCGCCCTGGTCCTGGGCTTCTTCGTCGGCATCGTCTCGCCCTACCTGCTCAGCCAGGAGGTCGGCGGACTGTACGAGCGCCGGGGGCAGCACAAGCCGGTCAGCGCCCTCACCGGCCTCTGGTTCTTCCCCGGCATGTTCCTCCTCGTCGGCCCGATCATCTGGTTCGTCCGGACCAACAACGCGCTCAACGACTACTGGCGGAGCCTCGGCGCCCGCTGACGCCCGTCGGATGCCGGTCGTGCTGTGGTCCACGGCACGACCGGCGCCGGAGGCGTCCCGTCAGGGGGCGAGGAACCAGAGGAACTGGCTGTCCTCGCGCGGGCTGTCGCACTCGCCGATGGCGATCGCCCCGCCGTCCGCCGGGTAGAGGTTCCGGACGTCGAGCCGGCGGTAGCACTCGAAGCCGACCGGCCCGAGCGCCGCGCCGGTCGTGAGGTCGACCGCGCGCACCCCGACCGGTGACGGCAGCACCGCCCACACCTGCGCCGGCTCGACGGTCAGCGCGTAGCCGTAGACGCGGTCCTCCAGCTGGGCGAGCAGCGGTCCGGCGCCGCCGCCGTCGGGCACCGCGAGCAGCCACGACCCGTCCTCCACCGCGACCAGCAGGAACACGGTGCCGTCGGCGGCCCCGGCGACCGACTGGGTCTCCGCGCCCTCCGACAGGCCGGTCGCCCGCGAGGCGGCACCGGCCGGCTCGAGGTCGGTGTCGTACCGCAGCAGCGTCGGGATCCGGTCCTCGGGAACCTCCGTGGGGGAGGCGTCGAAGACCAGCGTCACCCCGCCGGAGGGTCGCGGCAGCAGCCCCGCGAGCTGGTCGCCGACCGGGAACGTCGAGACCGCGGCGACGTCGTCGGACAGGTCGCGCTCCGCCCGGACCCGGCCGGTCGCGACGTCCACCTCCAGCAGCGCCTCCCGGACGCCGGCGTCGGTGACGGCGCTCAGGAAGAGGTGCAGCCGCCGGGAGTCCCGCGACAGCGCCGACCGGCCGGTCGACGACCGGACGACGTCCTCCACGGGGAGCACGACCGTCGTCCGCACGGCGCCGGTCGCCGGGTCGACGACGCGCAGCCCGTAGCCCTCGCCCGCCAGCCGCCCGGTGACCGCCACCGACCCGCCGTCGAGCACGTGCATGCCCCACACGTCCTCGACCCGCGGCACCGGGACGACCCCCGCGATCGCGTCACCCCGCAGCGTCACCAGCGACTGCTGGAGGGTGCGGTCGGCGGGGCTCAGCAGGGCGAACGCGCCGCCGTCCGGCGCGGCCACGGCCGACACGACGCGGGCGAACGTGCCCGGCGTCGCAGACGTCAGGTCCACCGCCGCCCGAACCCGCGTCACCGGACCCGCGGTCGAGGGCCCGCCCGCGGGTGGGCCGGTGTAGGCGGGCAGGTCGGTGGAGGGGTCGGTCGGGCGGACCGGTCCGGTGTCGACGGCCGACGGCGCCGGCTCGGGGGTCCGGTCGTCGTCGTCCCCGACGGGGCAGCCGCTCAGCGCGAGGACCAGCCCGCCCGCGACTCCTGCGGCGGCCAGCCGACGCCACCCGGTCATGCCCGAGGTCTAGCACTCCTCGCGCACGAAGGGGCTCCCGGACGACGTGCGGCGGAGGAGCATGGCCGGGGCCGAGCGGGGACGCCGAGAGGAGCAGTTCCATGTCCACACCGCAGAGCCCGCCACCTCCGCCGCCGCAACCTCCGGGCGCCGGGCAGCCCGAGGGGAGCGCGCCCTACGGGTACGCCCCTCCGCCGCCGCAACCCCCGGACGCCGGGCAGCCCGAGGAGAGCGCGCCCTACGGGTACGCTCCTCCGCCGCCGAACGGGTACCCGCCGCCGGGCTACGAGGGCTACACGCAGCCGATGCCGAACGTCCCCGCGCACGCCCAGTACGGCCCGCCACAGGGGCCGATCGGGCAGATCCGGCCGACCGGGATGACGATGCTGCTGTTCTTCGTCACCCTCGGGATCTGGGCGTTCGTCTACTACTACCAGACCCACGAGGAGATGAAGCGGCACACCGGCGAGGGCATCGGCGGCGTGATCGCGATCGTGATCTGCTTCTTCGTCGGCCTCGTCAACCCGTTCCTGCTGAGCCACGAGGTCGGCCAGATGTACGCCCGCCGGGGCCAGGAACCACCGGTCACCGCCCTCACCGGGCTGTGGTTCTTCCCGGGCATGTTCATCCTCGTCGGCCCGTTCGTCTGGTTCATCCAGACCAACCGGGCGCTCAACGAGTACTGGCAGAGCCTGGGCCAGACGCGGACCACGGTCGTCTGACCCCACGGTGTGCGGGAATCGGCACGTCCGGGGCGGCGGATTCAACTGGTCGTCGCAACACCGGCTAGTTGATGGTCGGAGAGTAGACGGTCGAGCTCTTCGGCTGGGGTGCGGAATTCGAGGGTCTTGCGGGGGCGGCCGTTGAGCTTGTCGGCGATGGCGTCGAGGTCGGCGACGGTGTGCACCGAGAGGTCGGTGCCCTTGGGCAGGTACTGGCGGAGCAGGCCGTTGGTGTTCTCGTTGCTGCCCCGCTGCCAGGGTGAATGCGGGTCGCAGAAGTAGACCGGCAGGTCGGCGGCGATGGTGATCTCGGCGTGCCGGCGCATCTCCAGGCCCTGGTCCCAGGTGAGCGAGCGGCGCAGCGCCGCCGGCAGGGTGGTGATCTTGCCGGTGATGGCGTCACGGACCGCCTCGGCGGTGAACCCGTCGGCCAGGTGCAGCAGCAGCACGAAGCGGGTGGAGCGCTCGACCAGGGTGCCCACCGCGGTCTTGCCGTTGCGGCCGATGACCAGGTCGCCCTCCCAGTGCCCGGGCACCGCCCGGTCCTCGGCCTCGGCCGGCCGTTCGCTGATCATCAGCTTGTCCTTGATCCGTTCCCGCCGGCCATCGGTGCGACGGCGGGGTTTGCGCAGGGCCCGGCCGGTGCGCAGGCAGACGGCCAGCTCGCGGCGCAGCGCCCCGCGGCCCTGGACGTAGAGGGACTGGTAGATCGCCTCCGGGCTGATGCGCATGGACTCATCGTCGGGGAACTCGGTGCGCAGTCGGCGGGCGATCTGCTCGGGGCTCCACTGCAGGCGCTCGAGCTTGTCGGCCACCCACTCCCGCAGCCGCCGATGCAGCACCAGCTTGGCCGGCTTCGGCCGGCGGGCCCGGGCATCGGCGCGGGCCTGGGCGAGCGATGCCCGGTAGCGGCCGCGGGGCCGACGGTTGAGGCAGCCGCGGGCGATCTCCCGGCTGATCGTCGAGGGGCTGCGGCCCAGCCGCCGGGCGATCGCGCGCACGCCGAGACCGGCCGCCCGATCCAGCGCGATCTCCTCCCGCTCGGCGAAGGACAGATATCGGCCTCTGGGCTCGGCCAGACTCATCGGCGGCATGCCGCCAGCCTCGATGAACCACCTCTGCGCCGTTACGCGGGCCACGCCAACCGCATCCGCGGCAGCCTCAGTCGACGACCCCGCGGCGATCAGCCGCCAGAACCGCAGACGCAGCTCCCTCGGCAACGGAACTGGACCGGTGACTCCCATCGACAGCACCCCGTCTCACAGAGGTGTTGCGACGACCCCTAGAACCCAAGG
>DASQTE010000383.1:0-8594 GCA_035642035.1 Blastococcus sp. | reverse complement strand
GACGGCCGCGGTGCGATCGGCCGTCGAGCAGGCGGTGACGCGGCACCGCGTCCTGGTCCTCGGCTACCGGGACGGCCGGGGCAGCACGTCCCGTCGGGAGGTCGAGCCGCAGCTGCTCGCCCGCAGCGGTCGGCACTGGTTCCTCGTGGCCTGGTGCCGTGAGCGCGAGGCGGTGCGCTGGTTCCGGGCGGACCGCATCGAGACCGTCGAGCCCACCGGCGAGACGGCGCCGCGACGGGACCTGGCCGACCTCGGCGTGCCCCCGGTCGACCGGCACCCGGCCGGGCGCGCCCTCGACCGGTCCGCCGGCCCGCCCCGCCTGGTCGTGCTGCCCGGCGGCCGCCGATGACCTTCGTTCGATCGGCGCAGCAGATCTCGGCCATCTCCGCGAGGTAGCCGGCCAGCGGCCCCAGGCGTCGCCGCCTCCGCGGCTACCGTCGGTGCCGTGACGACCGCACCCGCCCGCATCCGGCTCACCCAGTACGCCCACGGCGGCGGCTGCGCCTGCAAGATCCCGCCCGGCGAGCTGGAGGCCGTGGTGGCCGGCCTGACGCGCACGGGTCCCGCCTCCCCCCACGCCGACCTGGTCGTCGGCCTCGACGACGGCGACGACGCGGCCGTGGTGCGGATCGCGGGCGGCCAGGGCCTGGTGCTGACGACGGACTTCTTCACCCCCGTGGTCGACGACGCGTACACGTTCGGCCGGATAGCCGCGGCCAACGCGCTGTCCGACGTCTACGCGATGGGCGGCACCCCGGTCGTCGCCGTCAACCTGCTCGGCTGGCCGCGCGACGTGCTGCCCGCCGAGCTCGCGGCCGAGGTGCTGCGCGGCGGCCTGGAGGTCGCGCAGGAGGCGGGCTGCCACGTCGGCGGGGGCCACTCCATCGACGACCCGGAGCCGAAGTACGGCATGGCCGTCACCGGCCTGGTCGACCTCGACCGGATCGTCCGCAACGACGCCGCCGTGGCAGGCACGGCGCTCACGCTCACCAAGCCGCTCGGCGTCGGCGTGCTGAACAGCCGGATGAAGGCGACCGGCGAGGTCTCCGAGGAGGCGGTCGCCTCGATGACCGCGCTCAACCGCGACGCCGGGCAGGCCGCCGTCGCCGCCGGCATCCGGGCGGGGACCGACGTCACCGGCTTCGGCCTCCTCGGGCACCTCTACAAGATGGCGCGGGCCAGCGGCGTCACCGCCGTCGTCGACGCCGCCGCCGTCCCGTACCTGGCCGGGGCGCGCGAGGCACTGGCCGCCGGGTTCGTCTCCGGCGGCACTCGGCGCAACCTCGACTGGGTCCGGGCGCACACCGACCTGTCGGCCGTGCCGGAGGACGAGGCGCTGCTGCTGGCCGACGCGCAGACGTCGGGCGGGCTGCTGCTCGGCGGCGAGGTCCCCGGCGCCCCGGTGATCGGCGAGTTCGTCGAGCGCGGGGAGTTCGTGGTCGTCGTCCGCTGAGGAGGCGGTCAGCGGCGGACGGCCGTGACCAGCCACGCGGCCGCGCCCAGCAGCACCCCGTCCGGACCTGCCCGATCGGTCAGCCGGTTCCGCAGCAGGTCCAGCGCCGCCGCCCGGGCCCGCTCGTCGAGCCCGGCGAGCAGCCCCTGCGTCGGGCCGAGCGAGCACACGAACGCGTAGGCGTCGTCGACGTCGGCGCCCAACCGCTCCGGCTCGCGCACGTCCGCCAGGTCGACGTCGACGAACCCGGCTGCGGTGAGGATGCGGCGGACGGTGTCCGGGTCGGCAAGACCGAAGACACCCGGCGCACCTGGGGGCGGAGCGGGCAGCGGGCGCCCGGCGGCGAGCGTGTCGAACAGGATCCCCAGCCACTCGTTGCCGGCCAGCCCCTGCCAGGCCAGCATCGCCAGGCGTCCTCCCGGCCGCAGCGCCGTGCCGATGTTGGCGAAGGCCGCGACCGGATCGCCGAAGAACATGCCCCCGAAGCGGCTGAGGACGACGTCGAACGCCGCGGCGTCGAAGGGGTGCACCTGGGCGTCGCCCTGCACGAACTGCACGTTGGTCAGGCCGGCCAGCTCGCTCCGCTGCCGTGCCAGGGCGAGCAGGGGTGCGGACAGGTCGACGCCGACGACGTGCCCGTCCACGGCCGTGCGGGCGGCGGCGCGGCTGGAGACACCCGCGCCACAGCCGACGTCGAGCACCCGGTCGGTGGCGGAGAGGGCGGCGCCGCTGAGCAGCCACGGGTCGAACCGGGCGCTGGCTGCCTCGTAGCGGTCGATGTGCGTGACCCAGTGCTGGACCTCGTCGCCGTTCCAGGCCCGGAACTGCTCGGCGTTCGCCTCGTCGACCAGCGGCGCGTGCTGCGGTGCGGGGACCGTCATCGTCGGAGTCCTCCCGACAGCGGGCCGCGGGCGGCGGCCCGTCGTCCGGGATCGTCCCGGACCGCTGCCCCGGCCGACTACCCCTCCGGGCACGGGCTGACGTCGCCGCTGCTGCGCGGCTCGGTTAGCGTCCGCTCATGCTCGCCGCCTTCGTCTCCGCCCCTGCCCCGAAGGACCCGCTCTCCGTCCTGGAGGTGGGTGACCGGCCGGAGCCGGAAGCGCCCGAGGGCTGGACGACGGTCGAGGTCAAGGCCGTCTCGCTCAACCACCACGACCTGTTCAGCCTCCAGGGCATCGGTCTCCCCCAGGAGCGGATGCCGATGATCCTGGGCACCGACGCGGCCGGTCTCGACCCCGACGGCAACGAGGTCGTCGTCCACGGCGTCGTCGCCAGCCCGGGGTGGACCGGTGACGAGACGCTGGACCCCAAGCGCTCGCTGTTCTCAGAGCTGCACCAGGGGACGATGGCGGAGAAGGTCGTCGTCCCGAAGCGGAACCTGCTGCCCAAGCCGGCCGACCTCTCCTTCGCCGAGGCCGCCTGCCTGCCCACCGCCTGGCTGACCGCCTACCGGATGCTGTTCGTCCGGTCGGGTCTGCGGCCGGGCCAGACCGTCCTGGTGCAGGGCGCCAGCGGCGGCGTCGCGACGGCGCTGATCGTGCTGGGGCGGGCCGCCGGCTACCGGATGTGGGTCACGGGGCGCAGCGAGGAGAAGCGGGCCGCCGCCCTCGACCTCGGCGCGGACCACGCCTTCGAGACCGGTGCCCGGCTCCCCGAGCGGGTCGACGGCGTCATGGAGACCGTCGGCGAGGCCACCTGGTCGCACAGCGTCAAGTCGCTCAAGCCGGGCGGCGTCATCGTGACCTCCGGCGCGACCACCGGCTTCAACCCCGGCGCCGAGCTCAACCGGATCTTCTTCACCCAGCTGTCGGTCGTCGGCTCGACGATGGGCACCCGCGCCGAGCTCGAGTCGCTGATCCAACTGTGCAGCGTCACCGGCGTCCGCCCGCTGATCGACGTCGAGCTGCCGCTGAGCCAGGCGCGCGAAGGCTTCGAGCGGATGCTCGAGGGCCGCACCGCGGGCAAGATCGTCTTCACCCTCTGAGAGGTGGCGTCGTGATCGCCCGCATGTGGCGCGGCTGGGTCCGCACGGAGGACCGCGACGTCTACGTCGACTACGTCGAGCGGACCGGCATGTCCGAGTACCGCCGGACGCCGGGCAACCGCGGGGCGCACATGCTCACCCGCGACCTCGACGACGGCCGCACCGAGATCGTGACGCTCAGCTTCTGGGACTCCCGCGAGGTGATCGCCGGCTTCGCGGGCGACGACATCTCGCGCGCGGTCTTCTACCCCGAGGACGACCAGTACCTAGTCGACCGCGAGACCACCGTGACCCACTTCGAGGTCGTCGGCGACCGACCGGTCACACGGTGACGTGCGCGGCCGGGACGACGAGGCCGCGCGGCTCGAACTTCTCGATCGCCGGGGCCATCGGCGGCGGCTGGCCACCCGACAGAGCGGCGATCGCCGGGTTGACGACCTCCGCGGTGTAGCGATCGCAGAGTTCCTTGGACTCCCACACCTCGGTGATCTGGAAGCCGGCGCTCGTCTGCCGGGCCACGTGCAGGTGCATGCCGGCGACGTCGCCGGACGTGCGGCGGATGAGCTCGGCGTGCAGCGCGTCGTAGAACTGGACGGGTGCCGGTACGTCCATGACGAACCCGTAGGCCATGGCGGCCTCCGTTCGGGCTGGGGCCGGTCCCGGTCGTCTCCCGGACCGGCCGCCCAAGCTAGTCCCCTCCGCCGCGTGGCGACAGGGCGCCGAACCGTCGTGTCAATTGCGGTTGACAGCCCGGGTCGCGCAACCTAGGTTGACAGCCATGTCGGACACAGCACAGGTGGCATCGGCCGCCGGCAGCCGGGATCCCGCGATCGGCCTCAGAGCCGTGCGCTCCCTCCGGACGCTCGTCGAGCGGCTGGAGGCGCTCCAGGTGGGCAACGCGCGCGACCAGGGCTGGACGTGGGAGCAGATCGCCCAGCTCCTGGGCGTGACCCGGCAGGCGGTGCACAAGAAGTACGCGAGCGGCAGGTCCATCAGCGGCAGGGCGCCGCTCCGGCGGAGGGACTGATCCATGTTCGAGCGGTTCACCTTCGAGGCCCGGCAGACCGTGGTCGGCGCCCAGCACGAGGCACGACGGCTGCACTCCGGCCGCATCGGCACCGAGCACCTGCTGCTCGCGCTGCTGATCCAGCCGACGCCCAGCGCGGCGGTGCTCACCCGGCACGGGCTCGGTCGCGACGAGGTCACCGAGGCGGTCCGGCGCTACGTCGGGGACGGCGACCTCGACGCCGAGGCACTCACGGCACTCGGGATCGACCTGGACGCCGTCCGCAGCACCGTCGAGGCGAGCTTCGGCCCCGGCGCCCTGGACCGGCCGTCCGGCTCGAAGGTGGGAGGACACATCCCCTTCACCCCCCGGGCGAGGAAGGTGCTGGAGCTCTCGCTGCGGGAGGCGATCGCGATGAAGTCGAAGAGCATCGCCGACGGGCACATCGCGCTCGGCCTGCTCCGCGAGGGCGAGGGGCTGGCGATGAAGGTGCTCGCCGACCGCGGCGTCGACACCGTGGAGCTCCGCCGCGACCTCACGGCGGCCCTCGCCTTCTGACGCGACGGTGCCCGGACGTGGCGTCCCACGTCCGGGCACCGCGCCCCGCATCAGGCCCGGGTGTAGGCACCCGCCTGCAGGACCCCCTGCGGGTCGTAGGTGTCGACGACCTCGCGGAGCCGGGCCAGCGTCTCCTCGTCGTAGGACCGCCGGGCGGAGACGGCGTCGTGCGGGACGCCGACGTTCGGGTCAGTGGACGAGCTTGAGACCGACGACGCAGCCGACGATCCCGCCGAGGAGCAGCAGCTTGATCAGGGACGTCGACTCGGCTCCGGTGATCATCGCGTAGACGACGGTGAGCACCGCGCCGATGCCCACCCACACCGCGTACGACGTCCCGACCGGCAGCTCGCGCATCGCGTAGGCGAGGCCGGCCATGCTCAGGATCAGCGCGACGAGGAAGAGGAGCGACGGGCCGAGCCGGGTGAACCCCTGCGACCGGTCGAGGGCGGTCGCCCACACGGCCTCGAGCACACCGGACAGGACGAGGACGAACCAGGACACGACGGACCTCCAGCGCGCCGTCTTGTCGCACACCGGGTACGGCAGCCCTCGTCCGGGAGCCGGCTCGCGGCTCGACCTCAGGCTCTCACAGGCCTCGTCCCCCGGAGCAGGAACAGGGCGGTGAGACCGGCCACCCCCGCCGCCACGGCCGCGCCGGCGAAGACGGTGTGCAGCTGGGTCAGCACCGCCGCGTCGGTGGCGGCGTCGAAGGCCGCGCAGTCGGCCGGCGTCTCGGGGCAGAGCTCGAACGGGGTGCCGATGGCCTCGACCTCGGCGGTGAACCGGCGCAGGGCGACGGCGGTCAGGAGCGAGAGCCCGGCCAGCATGCCGACGGTCCGTGCGACGACGGCCAGGGCGCTGGCGCTGCCGTGGACCTCGGCGCGGGTGACGGCCAGCAGGACCGCGTTGACCGGCGCGATGGCCAGGCCGAACCCGAGGCCGGCGGCGACCAGGACGACGGTCGACCAGGCCCCGTCCAGCGATTCGGCGTCCCACTGCGTCATGGCGACGAAGGCGACGGTCGCCAGGGCCATGCCGCCCGCCGCGACGAGGCGTGGCGCGACCGCCCGGCACAGCCAGCCGCCCGCCACCGCCCCGACCGGCACCGCGACGAGCAGCCGCAGCAGCACCAGCGCCGCCCCCAGCTGGTCACCCGGGGTCGTGGTGTTGCGGGCGAAGAGCGGGATGTCGACCAGCGCCGCCACGAGTGCGGCGCCGACGAACAGGTTCACGAGCAGCGCGCCCCAGGCGCCCACCGGTCGCAGCGCCGCGAGCGGCAGCACCGGCTCGGGTGTGCGGCGCTCGTGCCACACGAAGGCGACGCCCGCCACGACGGCGACCGGCAGGAGCACCGGACCGTGCGCGACGATCTGGGTGGCCGGGTCCGCGGCGGCGAAGGCCCACACCAGGCTGCCCAGGGCGACGACGGCCAGCGCCGAGCCGACCACGTCGACCTCGCGGGCCAGCCGCCGCAGTCCGCGCAGCGGCAGGACCGCGCCTCCGGGATGGGTGAGGCTCCGAGCGATCAGGGCGGCACCGGCCGCGATCCCGGCCAGCACGAGCGGCGTCGTCCAGTCCACCGACTCGAGCACCGGCACGTAGAGGAGGCCGAGCGTCACGTCCTCGGCCAGCGCCGCCGGAGCGGCCAGCTGCAGCCCGACCGCCAGTGCGGTGAGCGCGGCCAGGCCGAGGCCCAGCGGGTCCGGCCTGCGGACGGCGCCGGTGACCGCGGCGCCGACCGCGAGGGCCAGGCCGAGCAGCAGGTTGAGCCAGAAGATCGCCCGCCAGTCGGCGACGGCCAGGACGGCGGCGCCGGCGAGCGGCCCGAGCACCGCCCCGGCCTCCTGCACCGCGCCGACGACCCCCAGGGGCACGGCCCGCCGCTCGGGCGGCCAGCGGTCGGCGACCAGGGCGAGCGTCGCGGGCACCAGGCCCCCCGCGCCGATGCCCTGCAGCCCGCGGCCGAGGACGGCGGGACCCAGCGCGTCGGCGGTCGCGGTCAGCAACGAGCCGAGGGCGAACAGGAGCAGGCAGCCGACCAGGACCGGGACGCGGCCGCGGAGGTCGGCCAGCCGGCCCAGCAGCGGCAGGGTCGCGGTGTAGCCGAGCAGGAAGCCGCCGACGATCGGGGTGGCCCGCTGCAGCTCGTCGATCCCGACGCCGACGCCGGTGAGGATGTCGGGCAGCGCCAGGACGACGACGTAGGTGTCGGCCGCCGTGACGAGCACGGCGAGGGTGGCGAGGACGACGAGCGGCAGACCGGGCGCCGGCCGGTCGGCGGGGCCGGGCGTCCGCTCAGCCGGTGGTCGGTGCGGTGATCTCGACATCGGCCCCGAAGTCACTCAGCTCGAGCGTGTACGTCGCGTCGTCCTCGGCGGAGAAGAACGGTCCGGCCAGCTCGGCCCGCAGCAGTTCGCCGCTGTCGACGGCGATCGAGAAGCGCGCCTGCACGGACCGGCTCGGGTCCTCGCTGGTGAGGATCTGCTCGACCAGTTCACCGGGCAGGTCGGCGGTCACCTCGCGGACGACGTCGCCCTCGACCCGGCGCTCCTCCCCCAGCTCGGCGTTCTCGGCCTCGGCGAGGAGCTGGGAGATGCCGGTCTCGGGGTCGATCAGCGCGCCCGGGTCGCCGAACCCGAACTGGGCCGGGTCGACGACGCTGTACCCGGAGGTGAACGGCAGCTGCGCGTAGACGGTGCCGTCGACCGAGACGACGGCCAGGTCGAGCGTGGACCCCATCGCCAGCACCTGCAGGGTGCCCTCGAACGAGGCGGGGCGGGCGATGTCGCCCTCACCCCCGACGAGTTCGGTGCCGACCTCCGGTGCGCCCTCGCTGCCGAGGACGAAGTGCAGGGTCTCGGTCTCGTCGAGGGTCTGCTTGGCGTCGGCGAGCAGGTCGGCCGCCGAGTCGGTGTCGCTCGACCCGCCGCCGCACGCGGTCAGGGCAGGGACGGCGAGCAGCGCGAGGGCGAGCAGCGGTGCGGCCGTGCGGCGCATGAGACCTCCCCGGGGTCCGGGTGGTGGCCCGGCGTACCGCGGCGGACAGTAGCGCGCCGCCGTCCTCACGCCGGGGCGCCGGCCCGTTCGGCGAGCGCGGTGTCGACCGCGGGGCGGTTGCGCTCCGGCAACGCCGCGCGTGCCGGGGCGAGGTCCGCGAGCAGGTGCCGCTCGGTCGTGAACGCGCGGAACGTCATGCCGATGGTCACGCCGTGGTCCGGGCGCTCGACGACGTCGATGCGGTCGCCGGCACCGAGGTCACCCGTCTCGAGGACGCGCAGGTAGGCGCCGCTGGCGCCGCGCTCGGTGAACCGCTTGATCAGCCGCGGGACGCCCCAGTGCGCCTGCAGCTTGGCGCACGGCGTGCGCGGGGCGGTGACCTCGACGAGTACGCCGCCGATGCTCCACCGCTCGCCGAGCAGGGCGCCGGTGAGGTCGATGCCGCTGGTGCGCAGGTTCTCGCCGAACCGGCCGGCCGGCAGGTCGCGGTCGAGCTCGGCGGCCCACCAGTCGGCGTCCTCCTGCGCGTAGGCGTAGAGCGCCTGCCCCTCGCCGCCGTGCCACTTGCGGTTGACCTGCACGTCGCCGTCCAG
>DASQTE010000382.1:0-16163 GCA_035642035.1 Blastococcus sp. | reverse complement strand
TCGGAACCTGCTCTGGTTGGTCTTCACCGACCCCACCGTGCGGGAACTGCTCGGCGACTGGACCACTGACAGTCGTCGCTTCCTCACCCAGTTCCGCGCCGAGGTCGGACCCAGGCTGGCCGACCGGGAGGTGGTCGGCCTCGTCGCCCGTCTGGAGGCGGCCAGCCCGCACTTCCGGGCCGGCTGGGCCAGCCACGACGTCGACCGGTTCAGCTCCGGCGAGCGCCGCTTCGAGCACCCGGAGGTCGGGACGCTGCTGCTCGAGCACCACCAGCTGACGCCGGCCGACGCGCCGGGTCTGCAACTGGTCGTCTACACCGCCGCCCAGGGCACCGACGCCGCGGCGAAGCTCACCCGCATGACCGCGTGAGCCGGACCGTCGGCGGCCGTCTGGGAGGATCGGCAGACGTGGCTGCCCCTGCCCGTCTGCGGATGAACCGGACCGCGCTGCTCCCCGTCGGCCTGCTCACGGTGTGCGCGGTCCCGTTGGCCTTCGCCGCGCCGCCCTGGACCGTCCTCCTGCTGCTGATCCCCCTGGCGGTCGCCCTGTGGGTGCTGCGGGTCGGGGTCGACATCGCCGACGACGGCGTGACCGCGCGATCCCTGATCGGGGAGCGGCAGGTGCCCTGGACCGAGGTCGTCGGCATCCGGGTGGCCCCGCGCGGTGACCTCTGGCTCGTCACCACCGGTGGCACGGAGGTGCGCCTTCCGGTCATGCGGGCCCGGGACCTCCCCCGGCTCGCCGCCGTGTCCGGCGGGCGGATCGACGTCCCGGAGCCCCCGGCTCAGTAGTCGCCGACGACGTTCTGCAGCGGCTCCCCCGCCAGGACCCGGGCCAGCTGGTCGGTCACGGCCGCCGCGGCCCGGGCGTTGGTCTCCGGCACCGCTCCCCCGACGTGCGGCGTGAGCAGCAGTCCGGGCGCGCGCCACAGCGGGTGTCCCGGCGGCAGCGGCTCGGGGTCGGTGACGTCCAGCGCGGCCCGGAGCCGGCCCGCCGCCAGCTCGGCGACCAGGGCGTCGGTGTCGACGACCACCCCGCGCGCGGCGTTCACCAGGAGCGCGCCGTCGGGCATCGCGGCGAGGAAGGCCGCGTCGACCATGCCCCGGGTCTCGGGCGTCACCGGGACGATAAGGATCACCACGTCGGCGTGCGGCAGGAGCTCGGGCAGGTCCGCCATGGCCCGGACGCCGTCCCGGGCCGTCCGGGCGACGTAGGTGAGCTCGACGTCGAAGCCGGTCAGCATGCGGCCGATGGTGCGGCCGATGTCGCCGGCACCGACCACGAGGACGCGGGCACCGACGAGGGAGAGGTGCGTGCTCATCGACCAGCGCCCGGCCTCCTGCTCGCGGACGAAGAACGGGATGCCCCGCTGCGCGGCGAGGGTGGCGGTGACCGCCCACTCCGCCGTCGCCGGGGTGTGCGCCCCCCGGGCGTTGCAGAGCAGCATGCCCTCCGGCAGCCGGCCCGCGAAGTTCTCCGCACCCGCGCTGAGCAGCTGCACGAGACGCAGCCGGGGCAGGGCGTCGAAGAAGTCCTGACCCGGGATCGTGGCGCCACCCGAACGCGGCACCCAGACCTGGGCAAGCGCGGCCTCGCCGGCCGGCGGCCCGTCGGCCGCGTCGATCCGGTGGGCGCGGACGCGCGGGGAGAGCGCCTCCACGGCCGCCCCGATCGCGCGGGACGGCACGAGCACGTGCAGGGGCTCGGCCGAGTCCAGGGGCAGGTGCGGCACGTCCGGACTCTAGGCGGCGACCCGTCCGGCGCACGTACTGTGATCGGCGTGGGACGACGGTCGGGACGGCGCATCTCGCGGCTGCTCGCCGTCCTGCTCGCTGCCGTGGTGCTGACCGGTTGCGGCGAGGACGGCTACGAGCCGAGCGGCCCGTTCCGCCCGCTGCCGGAGGGCGCGCCGCCCGAGGTCGGGCCGCCGTCGTCGAGCGCGCCGATCCCCGGCGAGCCCGCGGAACCCGGATCCGGCGAGGAGGGCGGCGACCCCAACGTGGTGGCCTCCGGTCTCTCCGTCCCGACCGGCCTGGTGCTGCTCCCCGACGGCAGCGCGATCGTCGGCGAGCGCGACACCGGGCGTCTGCTGCAGGTGTTCCCGGACCGGTCGCCGGCCCGTGAGCTGATGACGGTGCCGGGCATCGACACCGCGGGCGACGGCGGGCTGCTGGGGCTGGCCCTCTCCCCCACCTACCTCGAGGACGGCCTGCTCTACGCCTACGTCTCCACCCCGACCGACAACCGGGTGGTGCGCTTCCCGCTGGGCGGCACCCCGAACCCGGTCTTCGCCGGCATCCCGCGGGGCGAGCAGCGCAACGGCGGTGGCCTCGTGTTCGGGCCGGACGGCCACCTCTTCGTCGGCACCGGCGACGTCGGCGACCCCGCGCTCGCGCAGGGCCCGGAGTCGCTGGCCGGCAAGGTGCTGCGGATCGACGTCTTCGGGCGGCCGGTGGGCGCGACGCCGGTGTACAGCCGTGGGCACCAGGACGTGACGGCGCTGTGCCAGGTCGTGACGGCGCCCGAGGAGGGCAGCCAGGATCCGCCCACGTCCACCCTCTACGCGACCGACGACACCGCCCAGGGGCCGGACGCGGTCGACCTGGTCACCGAAGGCGCTGACTACGGCACGGTCGCGCCGCTGATCGAGGTCGCCGCCGACGCGGGCGGTCCGGGCGGGTGCGCCGCCGCAGGCGGTGCGGTGTTCCTCGGCGCGCTGGACGGCCAGCGGGTGCACGCCTTCGCGCTCGACGGCACCGGCGCGGTGGTGGGCGACCCGGAGGAGTTCCTCGCCGGCCAGTACGGCCGGCTGCGCACCGTCGTCATCGACACCGAGGGCGCGCTGTGGATCACGACGTCCAACCGGGACGGCATCGGCACCCCGGTCGAGGACGACGACCGGGTGCTCCGGATCCTCCCGCCGTCGGCCGCCGGCACGTCGCCGCTCTAGCGGGACGGCCCCCGGCCAACCCCCGGCGTCGCCCGCACTCCCTCGTCACTCGGAGAGAACCTGCTGCTCAGGGTCCAGAACTGTCAGACCGTGCCCGTACGGTCGATCACATGTTCGAGGGTGGTGGCTACGGCGTCGGGGTGACGGTCGCGTCGCTCGAGCCGGCGCCCTGGCCGGCGACCGTCCTGCCGGCCGGCGTTGTCGAACGGCCTACCCGGCTGGGCGAGATGATGCCGGTGGCCGCCCGGTCCGATGCCGAGCTGGCCGTCGAGCTGCAGCGGGTCGACCAGGTGGAGGGCCGGCTGGCCGCCTACAAGGCGGAGCTGGTGTCGGAAATGGCCGGCCGACGGCCGGACTCCACCGACCGGCAGATCGGCGAGCCGGGCGCGGCGTCGCCGGACCGGGTGCCGGCGCCGGGGCGGGAGCCGGCGCCCGGGATGAGCGAGTTCTTCGCCGACGAGCTGGCGCTGATTCTCAACTGCTCGCCCACCGCGGCGACGAAGCTGGCCGACTCCTCCCTGCTGCTCACCACCCTGCTGCGCGCGACCTGGGAGGCGCTCGCCGACGGGCGGCTGGACTGGCCGCGCGCCCGGGCGATCGCCGCCGAGCTGGCCGAACCGGCACGTGAGGTGGAGCCGGCGCTGCTGGTCAAGGTCGAGGCCGCCGTGCTGCCCCGGGCGACGGAGCTGTCGGTCCGCGCGCTGCAGGCCGCGGTGCGCAAAGAACTGCTGCAGCGGGACGCCGCCGCGGCCGACCGCCGCCGGAAGAGGGCGGCGCGCGCGGCCGATGTGGTGCTGCGGCCGGCCAGGGACGGCATGGCGGAGCTGTCCATCTTCTGCCCGCAGGACATGGCGTCGACGATGTGCGCGACCCTGGACTCGCACGCCCGGATGGCCAAGGCGGACGGTGACAGCCACAGCATCGGGCAGCTGCGGGTCGGCGTGCTGTACGACCTGGTCACCCGCCCCTGGGACACGAGCCGGCCACCGGTCACCGCCCATCTCACGGTGCTGGCACCCCTCGTGACACTCCACGCGGGGGCGGCCGGGGATGACGCGTGTGCCTTCGCACATTGCGCGCCTGAGGGGACCGCCGACTGCGGCGGCGTCGAGCCGGCCGAGCTCGACGGGCAGCCGATCACCGTGGCCCACCTGCGCTCCCTTCTCGAACAGCTGGACTCCCTGTGCCCCGGCGGGCTGCAGGCCCCGTCCGGCGGGACGCTCGACCTCGCCCTCACCGACCCGGTTAGCGGCGCCCTCCGCGCCACCGTCACCCGCCGCGAACTCGAGCGGCTCGCGCGCCGGGGCTGTCCCGAGCACCCCGACGGCGACTGCGGCTGCCCGGTCCTCGACCGGCCACCACCGGTCGACCGCTACCGTCCGAGCTCGGCCCAGCGGCGGTTCCTCACCACCCGCGACCGCACGTGCCGCCATCCGGGCTGCCGGAACTCCGCCGGCTGGGCCGACCTGGACCACGTCCTCGCCCACGCCGAGGGCGGGGAGACGTCCTGCGAGAACCTCTGCTGCCTCTGCCGACGACACCACCGGCTCAAGACCCACGCACCCGGCTGGTTCTTCGCCATGGCATCCGACGGCACCCTCACCGTCACCACTCCCAGCGGCGTCACCCGCGTCACCCGACCACCGGGCCTCGACGATCCCGCGCTCCGGCCGACGCCGCAGGACGAGGAAACGGCGCCGTTCTGAGAGTGCCCGGCCGTCAGGAGGCGGTGAGACGGTCCTCGAGCATGCGCTTGACCGTGGCGGCGTCGGCCTTGCCCCGGGTGGTCTTCATGACTGCACCCACCAGCGCACCGATCGCCTGGACCTTGCCGCCGCGCACCTTGTCCGCGACGTCCGGGTTGGCCTCGATCGCGGCGTCGACCGCGGCGCCCAACTCGTCGGAATCGCCCATCACCGCCAGCCCGCGGGCTTCGACGACCGCCGCCGGGCCGCCCTCGCCGGCCAGCACGCCGTCGAGGGCCTGCCGTGCCAGCTGGTCGTTGATCGTGCCCGCGGCGATCAGCCCGATGAGCTCGGCCACCTGGGCGGGCGTGACGGCCAGCTGGGCCAGGTCGGTGCCCGCGTCGTTGGCGCGGCGGGCGAGCTCGCCCAGCCACCACTTGCGCGCATCCGAGGGCGAGGCCCCGGCGGCGACGGTGTCGCTGACCAGCTCGACGGCGCCGGCGTTGACCAGCCAGGCCATCTCGGTGGGCGAGATCCCCCACTCGTCCGACAGCCGGGCACGGCGGGCGGCGGGCAGCTCGGGCAGCGTGGCGGCGAGCTTGGCGACCCACTCCTCGTCAGGGGCGACCGGGACGAGGTCCGGCTCGGGGAAGTACCGGTAGTCGGTCGCCTCCTCCTTGCTGCGGCCCGGCGAGGTGGTGCCGGTGTCCTCGTGGAAGTGCCGCGTCTCCTGCGTGATCGTGCCGCCACCGTCGAGGACGGCGGCCTGACGGCGCATCTCGAACCGGACCGCGCGCTCGACCGAGCGCAGCGAGTTCACGTTCTTGGTCTCGGTGCGGGTCCCCCACTCCAGGCTGCCGACCGGCGCGATGGAGGTGTTGACGTCGCTGCGCAGGTTGCCCTGCTCCATCCGGACCTCGGAGACGCCGAGGGCGAGCAGGATCTCGCGCAGCTCGGTGACGTAGGCCTTCGCGACCTCGGGCGCCGTGGCCCCCGTGCCCAGGATCGGCCGCGTCACGATCTCGACCAGCGGGATGCCGGCGCGGTTGTAGTCGATCAGCGAGTGGTCGGCGCCGTGGATGCGGCCGGTGGCGCCACCGACGTGCAGGTTCTTGCCGGTGTCCTCCTCGAGGTGCACCCGCTCGATCTCCACGCGGTAGGTCTCGCCGTCGACCTCGACGTCGAGGTGCCCGGCGGTGCAGAGCGGCTCGTCGTACTGCGTCGTCTGGAAGCCCTTGGGGATGTCCGGGTAGAAGTAATTCTTCCTGGCGAAGCGGCACCAGGTGGCGATCCGGCAGCCCAGCGCCAGCCCGATGCGGATCGTCGACTCGATGGCCATCGCGTTGGCCACCGGGAGCGAGCCGGGCAGGCCGAGGCAGACCGGGCAGGTCTGGGTGTTGGGCTCGGCGCCGAAGGTGGTCGAGCAGCCGCAGAACATCTTCGAGGCGGTGCCGAGCTCGACGTGGGTCTCGAGACCGATCACCGGCTCGTAGCGGGTGAGGACCTCGTCGAAGTCGACCAGCGTGGCGGTGCTCACGAGGTGGGGCCTTCCTTGCGGGCGGGACGGTCCGAGGCGGGGCGGAGGGCGAATGCGGCGCCCACTCCGGTCAGCACCCCGAGGACGACGAAGACGGCGAAGACGGGGCGGCCGGTCACGATCCAGCCGACGATGCCGGCCACGATGACGAAGGCGGTGAGGCCCCAGGCCGCCTTGAGTGCGCCGTTCATGCCGCACCCCCGACGGGCTCGGCGGCGCGGCGGGCCAGCTGGTCGAGGAACCGGGAGCCACGCGCGGCGTCCTGGGCCGCCTCCAGCGCGGCGCCGACCGTGTAGCAGCGGTCATCGGCGAGCGCGGGCGCCATGATCTGGAAGCCGACCGGCAGGCCGTCGGACAACCCGCAGGGCACCGACATCGCCGGCACCCCCGCCAGGCTGGCCGGCAGGGTGCAGAGGTCGGCGGCGTACATGGCGACCGGGTCGTCGACCCGGGAACCCAGCGGGAAGGCGACCGTCGGCGTGGTGGGGCTGACCAGGACGTCGACCCCGGCCCCCTCGGCGTCGAAGGCGGCGTTGAAGTCGCGGCTGATCAGCGTCCGCACCTTCTGCGCCTGGCCGTAGTAGGCCTCGTAGTAGCCGCTGGACAGCGCGTAGGTGCCGAGGATGATCCGCCGCTTCACCTCGGGGCCGAACCCCTGCTCGCGGGTGAGGGCCATGACCTCGTCGAGGTCGTGGGTGCCGTCGTCGCCCACCCGCAGGCCGTAGCGCACCCCGTCGAAGCGGGAGAGGTTGGACGACGCCTCGCTCGGGGCGATCAGGTAGTAGGCCGGCAGCGCCAGGTCGAAGGCCGGGCACGAGACCTCGGTGACCTCGGCGCCCATGCTCTCCAGCAGGGCCACGGCCTCGGCGACACGGCCGAGGACACCCTGCTCGTAGCCGTCGGTGTGGCCCTCGCCGCCGAGCTCGCGGACGACGCCGACCTTCAGCCCGGACAGGTCGCCGTCGGCACCGCGGCGGGCGCACTCGGCCAGCACCGGCATCGGGGCGTCGATGCTCGTGGAGTCCAGCGGGTCGTGCCCGCCGATCGCCTCGTGCAGCAGCGCCGCGTCGAGCACCGTGCGCGCCATCGGGCCGGCCTGGTCCAGGCTCGAGGAGAAGGCGATGAGCCCGTAGCGCGACACCGAGCCGTAGGTGGGCTTGTGCCCGACGAGACCGGTGAGGGCCGCGGGCTGGCGGATCGAGCCGCCGGTGTCGGTGCCGATGGCCCACGGAGCGAGGCCGCCGGCCACGGCCGCGGACGAGCCGCCCGACGAGCCGCCGGGGATCCGCTCGGGGTCCCAGGGGTTGCGGGTGACGCGGTACGCGGAGTTCTCCGTGGACGAGCCCATCGCGAACTCGTCCATGTTGGTCTTGCCGAGCAGCACCGTGTCGGCGGCCTCGAGCCGCGCGGCGACCGTGGCGTCGTAGGGCGGCTTCCAGCCCTCGAGGATCCGCGAGCCGCTGGTGGTCGGGATGCCCTTGGTGACGATGACGTCCTTGAGCGCGACGGGGATGCCGGCCAGGCCGGTGCCCGCGGTCCCGGCGGCGTCGACGGCCGCGGCGCGCTCGAGCGCGGCCTCGGGGTCGACGTGCAGGTAGGAGCCGAGGGTGTCGTCGTCGGCCTCGATGCGGTCGAGGTACGCCTGGGTGATCCCGGCGGACGTGGCGCCGTCCTTGAGGGCGGCCTGCAGCTCGCCGACGGTCATCCCGGTGACGTCGGAGGACGAGGTCATCACGCCTCCTCCTGCAGGATGCGCGGCACGCGGAAGCGGCCGTCCTCGGCGGCGGGCGCACCGGCGAGCACGAGGTCGCGGGGCAGGCACGGCCGGACGACGTCGTCGCGGTAGACGTTGGTCATGGGCACCGCATGCGTGGTGGGCGGCACGTCCTCGACCGGTGCCTGCTGCACCTGGGCGACCGCGTCGAGGACGGCGGACAGCTGACCGGCGTAGAGGTCCAGCTCCTCGTCGGTCACCGCCAGGCGCGACAGGCGCGCCAGGTGGGCGACGTCCTTGCGGGAGAGCGTGCTCATGCTGGGGTGGAACTCCACTTCGCAGTGCTCGGCGGCACGGGTCTCGGCCGCGTACGTGACCACGCCACTCTACGTGGGAGCCGTTCGGCGGCTTCTTCCGCGGAACGGGCGTGAGAAGCTGCACGTACCGCGATCGACGGAGATCGGCCTGACCTCGAGGACGACCCGGAGGAACCTTGTCCTATCTCCTGCGCCTGGTGGTGCCCGACAAGCCGGGCATCCTCGGTGCCGTCGCCACCGCTCTCGGCACCGCGGGCATCGACATCGTGTCCCTCGACGTCCTGGAGCGCGGCAACGGCGTGGCCGTCGACGACGTGGTCGTCGAGCTCCCCGCCGACCGGCTGCCCGACACCCTGATCACCGCCGCGCAGGCAGTTCCGGGGGTGTCGGTCGAGTCGCTGCGCCCGTTCGCGGGGCCGCTCGACACCCACCGCGAGCTGCAGCTGCTGGACGCGCTCGCCCATGCCGCCGGGGACACGTCCGCCAAGCTGCTGGCCGCGGAGCTCCCGCGCGTCTTCCACAGCGGCTGGGCCGTCGTCCTGTCGGCGGTCGAGACGTCGGGGGCGGACGCCCGACCGTGGGAGGTGGCCGCGGCCTCCGACGCCGCCCCGACCTTCGACGGGCTCGAGCTCCCGTGGATGCCGCTCCCGGGCCCGCGGCTGCTGCCCAGCGAGGGCGACTGGCTGCCGGAGCGCTGGCGGGAGATGGCCATCGAGATGATGGCCGCGCCCTTCGGCGGGCCGGGGTGCGCGGTGGTGCTCGGCCGGTCCGGCGGGCCGGCGTTCCGGCGCTCGGAGCTGCTCCGGCTGGCGCACCTGACCGGCATCGCGACCACGGTCACCGCGCTGCCTCCGGCCTAGTACCGGTCGCGGTCAGGCCGGGAGCGAGGGACGGACCTCCTCGGCGAAGAGCGCGAGTTGGCGAGCGGGGTCGTGGACGGGCCAGAGCAGGATCCGCTGGGCACCGGCCGCCGCGTAGGCGGTCAGGAGGTCGATGCAGTGCTCCGGACTCCCGACGGGGAGCTGAGCGGCGAGCCCGTGGGGATCTCGTCCGAGCAGCGGCGCGAGAACCCTCTCGAGCACGTGGGCCGCCTCGTCTGCGTCATGCGTGACGTACATCCAGGCTGTGGCAACCGCGTCGGGAAAGGTCGCCGGGTCCCGGCCGGCCGCCGCCAGGTGCTCGTCCAGCCTGGTGCGAGCGCCGGCGAATCCCTCCGGCGTCGTGTTGTAGGCCGACGCGAACCAGCCGTCCGCGGCAGCCGCCATGCGGCGGAGCCGCACGTCCGATCCCCAGCTGCCGAACCAGACCTGCGGCGCCGTCGCCGGGAGCGGGTCGAGACGTATCCCCTCCGCCGGGTAGTAGCGCCCCCCGGACGTCGGCTCTCCCCGGAGCAGCGCGCGCACCAGGCGCAGGCCCTCGTCGAACCGCGCCCAGCGCTCGTCGAAGGGGACCCCGACCGCGCGGTAGTCATCGGGGGACGATCCCGGGCCGAGACCCGCGATCACCGGGCCGTCCGAGAGCACCGCGAGCGAGGCGATCGCCTTGGCCAGCACGACCGGATGCCGGACCGCGGGCAGCGCGATGCTGGTCGCCAGGGTCATGCCGGCGGCGCTGCCGGCCACGCTCGCCAGCGCGGTGGGACCGTCCAGCCAGGGACGGTGCCACACGAGATGGTCGTTGGCCGACACCGTGGTGAAGCCCAGGCCGGCGGCCGTGGCCGTGTAGGCCCGGAGCTCCGCGCCGCCCGGAAGGCCCTGGCCGAGGTCGGCCAGGGGCAGGTGCACACCGACATCCATGGCCGCACCGCCCCCGGGTCGTCCGGTCGCTAGCTCCCGTCCCCGATCGTCGCCACCTCGCGCGCGGCGTCGGGGCCATCCTCCAGCAGGACCCGGAAGCCGTCGTCGTCCAGGATCGGCGCCTTCACCTGCACCGCCTTGTCGTACTTGCTGCCCGGGTCGGCACCGACGACGACGAACCCGGTCTTCTTCGACACCGAGCCGGTGACCTTGCCGCCGCGCTCCTGGATGGCGGCGGTGGCCTCGTCTCGGCTGTAGTCGCGCAGCGAGCCGGTGACCACGACGGTGACCCCGGTGAGCGGCCCCGGACCGGCGTCCTCGCCCTCGTCGGCCATGCGCACGCCGGCCCGGCGCCACTTCTCGACGACCTCGCGGTGCCAGTCGACGGCGAACCAGTCGCGGATGGACCGGGCGATCGTGGGACCCACGCCGTCGGCGGCCGCGAGCTCCTCCTCGGACGCCTCCATGATCCGGTCCAGCGATCGGAAGTCGCGGGCCAGCGCCTGGGCCGCGGTGGGCCCGACGTGCCGGATGGACAGCGCCACCAGCACCCGCCAGAGCGGGACGTCCTTGCGGCTCTGCAGGTTGGTGAGCAGCTTGGCGCCGTTGGCCGAGAGGGTGCCGTCCTTCTTCGTGAAGAACGACGCCCGCTGCAGCGCGTCGGCATCGAGGAAGAACACGTCGCCCTCGTCCTCGAGCAGGGAGCTCTGCAGGAGCGCGATCGCCGCCTCGTACCCGAGGTTCTCGATGTCGAAGGCACCCCGGCCGGCGACGTGGAAGACCCGCTCCCGCAGCTGCGCCGGGCACGACCGCGCGTTGGGGCAGCGGATGTCGGCGTCGCCCTCCTTCTCCGGCCGGAGCGCGGTGCCGCACTCGGGGCAGTGCGTCGGCATCTCGAACGCGCGCTCGGAACCGTCCCGCGCCGCGACGACCGGCCCGAGCACCTCGGGGATGACGTCGCCTGCCTTGCGGATGACGACGGTGTCGCCGATCAGCACGCCCTTGCGGACCACCTCGGACGCGTTGTGCAGGGTGGCGAGCTGCACCGTCGAGCCGGCCACCTTGACCGGCTCCATGTAGGCGAAGGGCGTCACCCGCCCGGTGCGGCCGACGTTGACCTTGATGTCGAGGAGCTTGGTCGTCGCCTCCTCGGGCGGGTACTTGAACGCGATCGCCCAGCGGGGTGCCCGCGAGGTGGAGCCGAGCCGGCGCTGGAGCGCGTACTGGTCGACCTTCACGACGACGCCGTCGATCTCGTGCTCGACCGAGTGGCGCTGCTCCTTGGTGCCCTCGATGAAGGCCCAGACGGCCTCGAGGTCGTCGACCACCCGGTACCGGTCGCTCACCGGCAGGCCCAGGTCGCGGAGCCGGTCGTAGGCGGCCGACTGCCGGTCGACGTCGAAGCCGCGGTGCGCCCCGACGCCGTGCACGACCAGGCGCAGCGGCCGGGAGGCGGTGATCTTCGGGTCTTTCTGCCGGAGCGAGCCGGCGGCGGCGTTGCGCGGATTCGCGAAGGGGGCCTTGCCCTGCTCGACCAGGCCGGCGTTGACGTCGGCGAAGCCGGCCACCGGGAAGTAGATCTCGCCGCGGACCTCGAGCAGGTCCGGGACGTCGCCGCCGGCGAGCTGCTGCGGGACGTTCTCCATCGTGCGGACATTGCTGGTGACGTCCTCCCCCGTCGTCCCGTCGCCCCGGGTCGCGGCCCGGACCATGCGGCCGTTCTCGTAGACGATCGCGACCGCGACGCCGTCGACCTTGAGCTCGCACAGGTAGCTCGCCGCGGCCGCGCCCTCGCGCTCGACGCGAGCGGCCCAGGCGGAGAGCTCGTCGCCGGAGAAGGCGTTGTCGAGGCTCTGCATGCGCTCGAGGTGCTGGACCGGGGCGAAGGTCGCGGTGAAGCCGCCGTTGACCTTCTGGCTCGGCGAGTCGGGGGTGACCAGCGCCGGGTGGGCGGCCTCGATCGCCTTGAGCTGGCCCATCAGCTCGTCGTACTGACCGTCGCTGACCAGCGGCTCGTCGCGCACGTAGTACGCGAAGGCGTAGCGGTCCAGTTCCTCCGACAGGTCCCGGTGCCGCGTCCGCGCGTCGTCGGGGACCTCGGTGACGTCCTCGCGGTCGGCGGCGGCCGCGACCTCGGGGGTGTCGAGTTCCGCGTCTGTGCTCACGGGCAGACGGTATCCGCCGGGTACGACGACGAACCCGGGTTCCCCCGGTCGTGGATCACTCCGGCAGCAGGTACTTCGCGGCCTCGCGCACGTGCGTCATCGCCGAGCGCGCGTAGGCGGGCGTGGCGCCGGCCAGGCCGCAGGACGGCGTCAGGGTGACGGCCGCGGCGAGGTCGTCGGCGGGGAAGCCGAGCTCCCGCCACCAGGCCTGCACCCGGGACGCCGTCGCCTTGGGCGTCGGGAGCGTCGCGTCCGTCCCGGGGACGACACCCGGGAAGAGGTGGGTGCCGGCCTCGATCGCGGTGCCGACGGCGTCGAGGTCCTGCACCAGGCCGAGGTCGAAGGAGAGGGCCGCCGCGCCTGCGGCCCGGAAGAGCTCCAGCGGCATCCGCGGCGCGCAGCAGTGCACCACGACCGGCACGGGCAGCCGGCCCACGAGGTCGGCCAGCTCCTGCTCGACGACGGTGGCCTCGACCGCGGGCAGCTTGCCGAACCCGCTCACGGTCGGCAGGCCGCCCTGCAGGACGGCGGGGACGGAGGGCTCGTCCAGCTGGACGACGAACTGGGCGAGGGGCACCCGGGCGGCGACCGCGGCGACGTGGGCGGCCAGCCCCTCCGCGAGGGACTGCGCGAGGTCGCGGCGTGCCCCGGCGTCGACGACGGCGCGGTCGCCACGGGTGCGCTCGAGCCCGGCGGCCAGCGTCCACGGCCCGGCCGCCTGCACCTTGAACGGACCGGTCCAGCTGTCGGCGACGTCGTAGAGGGCGTCCAGGTCGCGCGCGAGGAACTCCTCCGCCCGGCGCTGGTCGATGCCCGACCGCGGGACGAGCCGCCAGCCCCCGGGCGTGAGGTCGAACGCGAGGTCGACGAGCAGCGCGGCACTGCGGCCGATCAGGTCGGCACCCGGACCCCGCGCGGGGAGCTCCGGCAGGTGCGCGAAGTCGGGCAGCTCGCCGACCACCAGCCGCACCGCCTCGGCCGGGTCCGTGCCGGGCAGCGATCCGACGCCCGAGGCCGGCCCCCACGCTGCAGGGACCGGCCTCGGGTCGTCGTTCTCGGAGCTCACGTCGGCGACGCTAGTCGGCTCCCGCTGCAGCTCCGTAGGGGGTCAGCCGAGCTGGGTGCCGTGGTTGGCCGGCGGGGGGCTGACCGGGGAGTGCGCGACGAAGTACTCCACCAGGACGTCCACGTCGACCGGGCCGGTCGTCATGGCCGAGCCGTTCCGGAAGGCGTCGAAGCGGTCGCCGCCGGTGGCGAGGAACGAGTTCGCCGCGACGCGGTAGTTGGCGGCCGGGTCGATGGTGACCCCGTCCAGCCTGATCGAGCCGTCGGGGACGCGGTCGCCGTACATCTGGGTGAGGTCATAGGACCAGGTGAAGCTCTCGTTCGTACCCAGTGCCAGCCGGGTGTTGCGCGGGCCGGCGTTGAGCGGGCCCGCCGCGCCGTCCGGGTCGTGCTGGTACTGCTGCTCCAGGACGTCGTCGATGTCGGCACCGGTCAGCGTGATCGTGTTGGCCGTGTTGCCGAACGGCTGCACGTTGAACAGCTCCCGGTAGGTCACCTCGCCGGCGAGGATGTCGGTGCGGACGCCGCCGGGGTTCATGAAGGCGATGACCGGGAAGCCGAACTGCTCCTCCTGGAGACCCTCGAGCTGTGCCTGGGCGACCAGGTTGCCGATGGGCTGCTCGAAGGCGCGCTGGGCCGACACGGAGCTGCCGATGTTGGCCGTTGCCGAGCCGACGACCTTGTCCCCCTGAACGGCGGACTTGGCCACCCAGTGGTCGACGATCGACTGCACGCGGGCGTCGGGGTTGGTGCGGGTGACCGGCACGTTGGTCGCCGAGTAGGTGGCCGTGCGGTCGACCTCACCGGTGCGCCCGTCGAGGGTCAGCCGGATGTCGGAGACCAGCCGGCCGTAGAAGCCGGCCGAGGTGACCAGGCGCGGCTCGCCGCCGGGGACGGCCAGCGTGCAGTTGTAGGCAGAGTGCGTGTGCGCGCTGAGGATGAGGTCGACCTCGTTCGAGACGCGCTCGTTGATGTCGACGATCGGCCCGGTCAGGTTGTTGCAGCCGTTGGGGTTCGCACCGGCGGGGCCGTTCTGCGTGCCGCCCTCGTGGATCAGGACGCCGATCGCCTCGACGCCGCGGCGGGTCAGCTCGGGCACGTACTTGTTGACCGCGTCGGCCTCGTCGATGAACTCGACGTCGGCCACGCCGTTCGGCGCGACGATGCCCGGGGTCGTCTCGGTGACGACGCCGATGAGGGCGATCTTCTGGCCGCCGGGGATGTCGAAGACCTGGTACGGCGGCAGCATCGGCGCGCCGGTCTCCTTGGAGACGACGTTCGCGGCCAGGTACGGGAAGTCGGCACCGTGGAACGCGTGCTCGCCCTCGCCGAAGCAGCCGTCGGTGCCGACCACGAAGGGCTCACCGTTCAGCGTCTCGGGGCACGCGACGACGTCGTCGGTGAAGGTGCCGTCCGTAGCGGCGGAGACGCGGCGCAGCTCCTCGGTGCCACGGTCGAACTCGTGGTTGCCGACAGACGAGACGTCCAGGCCCATCGCGTTGAGGACCTCGATGGTCGGCTCGTCCTTGAAGACGCTCGACTCGAACGGGGTGGCGCTGATCAGGTCACCGGCGCCGACGAAGTACGAGCCGGACTTCTCACCGCTCTGCGCGGCGAACGAGGTCTGCAGCTGCTTGACCGTCGAGGCCACGTTGGCCGAACCACCGACGATCGTGACGATGTCGTCCGGCGTCCCGTAAGCGCCGTCCGGGCCTGGGGCGGTGATCTGCTGGGAGTCCGCGCCGGCGGTGTTCGCGATCCGGCCGTGGAAGTCGTTCATGGCGATCAGCTGGACCGGGACATCGGGCTTCGGCTCGGGAGCAGCCGATGCCGTCGTCGGGGCGGCGATCAGGCCGACGGACGTGGCCAGCGCGACGGCGGCGGCCAGGGAGAGGCGCGTTCTGCGCAACGGAGTCCTCCAGAGGACATGCGGGAACAGACCACCGGCGAGGGCAGCCTGAACAGGCGATGTGTACGGAGCCGCGCTAAGTAGTCACGCTCAGGAAGTGGCTCGGCACGAAGCTAGCTGTTGGCTGTGACAAAGCCAAGAGTCAGTGACGAACCGTTTCTCCACGTTCACGCGCCGTCCGCACGGCCGCCTGTCCGAGCACCCGGTCCCCGCGCTCGGCGTCCGGCTCGTACAGCACCGCGGACTGCCCTGGAGCGACGCCCCGCTGCGGTTCCGCGAACTCGATCAGCAGGCCGCCGTCCTCGCCGGGGCTCACCGTGCAGTCCACCGGGGCGGCGTGGGCGCGGACCTGCACCTGGGCCGCGAACGGCAGTCCGGGGACGGCGCCGGTCCAGCTCGGGGCGCCCGTGCGGACGCCCGGGACGCCCGCGAGGTCCGCCGTCCCGACGGTCACGGTGCGGGTCACCGGCTCGATGCCGAGCACGTAGCGGGGCCGCTGGTCGCCGACGACGACCCCGAGCCCGCGGCGCTGGCCGACGGTGAATCCGTAGGTGCCCTCGTGCTCGCCGACCCGCTGACCGGTGGCGGCGTCGACGACCGGTCCCGGCAGGGTGCCCAGCCGGCGCGCCAGGAAGCCGCGGGTGTCGCCGTCGGGGATGAAGCAGATGTCGTGCGAGTCGGGCTTGGCCGCGACGGCGAAGCCGCGCTCGGCGGCGATCTCGCGGACCCGGTCCTTGGTCATCGTGCCCAGCGGGAACATCGCGGCGGCCAGCTGCTCCGGCGTCAGGACGCCGAGCACGTAGGACTGGTCCTTGGCGGCGTCGACCGAGCGCCGCAGCTCCCCGCCCGCCAGCCGCGCGTGGTGGCCGGTCACGACGGCGTCGAACCCGAGGTTCAGTGCGCGGTCCAGGACCGCGGAGAACTTGATCTTCTCGTTGCAGCGCAGGCACGGGTTCGGCGTCCGGCCGGCGGCGTACTCGGCGACGAAGTCGTCGACGACGTCCTCGGTGAACCGGTCGGCGAG
>DASQTE010000381.1:0-2327 GCA_035642035.1 Blastococcus sp. | reverse complement strand
CGGCCGTCGTCGGTGGTGAGGGTGAGCTGGTCCTCGCGGATCCCGACGGCGGGGCCGCTCTCCAGCACCGCCGTCACGTGCGCGTCCTGGCGCTCCACGTCGGCCGGGCAGGGCGCTCCGTCGCCCAGCAGGTCGTCGACCACCAGCGCGCCGGCCTCGACGAGCCAGGTGCCGGTGACCGTCCGGCAGCCGGTGCTCGCCTCGGCCGTGCGGTCGGCATCGAGCACGAGGACGGCGGGGTCCCCGACCGTCGAGGACGCCGTCTGGCCCTCGATCACCGACTCCAGCACCCAGCGGGTGCCCTCCAGCGGGCTGTCCGGGACCTGCGCGACGGGCGTGAACCGGAGCTCGATGCCGTCGCCGGTGAGCAGCAGGGCGCCCTCGGACGCCGCGACGGCGTCCACCGCGCCCAGGGCCGCCAGGAACGCGCTCTCCGCCGTCATCACGTCCGGCTCGCAGGCCATCTCCGTGCTGCCCAGCCCGTCGACGGCGAACGACGACCCGTCCAGCCGGTAGGACGAGAAGTAGTGGTTGCAGAAGGCGATCCCGCGCACCTGCTGCTCGTCGACCTCGAGCGTCGCGCGGGCCCCCTGCGGGCGGGGCAGCTCCGCCCCGGCCGCCGTCCCTCCGGTGAACTCCCACTCGCCGGCGAGGTGCGGGGTCGAGCCGGAGCCCCCGCCGCAGGCGGCGAGCGCCAGCACGGCGACGAGGAGGAGTGCGGCGCGGGGCACGTCCTCTCCGACGCCCGGCGGCGCGTCCCGGTTCCCCCTGCACGACGGAGGGCCCGGGGAGCGATCGCTCCCCGGGCCCTCATGACGTCCGCTCCTGGCGTCTCAGCGCCGCCGGCGCCGCGACTTCTTCAGCTCCGAGACCAGCAGTGCGATCCCGCCGCCGATGAGGAGCAGCCAGACGAAGCCGCCGTCCTCCCAGAACTCGAAGGGCAGGTCCAGGCCGGACATCGCGACGACCGCGAGGACGACGAACAGGACGCCCGGGACCAGCGCGCTCAGGTCGACGCCCCGCTTGCGGGGCGGCTCGGTGTCCTCGGTCGACAGCGGCAGCACCGTCTGCCAGTCCTTGAGCTGCTGCTCCTGCCACGCGGTCGGGGTGGTCGGGAACTCGCTGTAGTCAGCCACGGGACACCTCCACGTCTCCCACGCCGGAGTTGAGGGTGATCACGAACTCGGCTCGCCCGTCGTCGGACCAGGAGCGGGTGCCCTCGCCCGGGAAGAAGCCGTCGGTCTCGGACCCGCGGTCGAAGACGTCGACGTCGCCCAGCCCGTGGTCGCCCTCGAGCTGCACGTCCGCCGAGCGGGGGACGATGACGTCCAGGTCGCCGACGCCGTGCTCGACGCGGACCTCCAGTCCACGACCGGAGATGCCCTGGTCCAGCCGGCTCAGGTCGACGGTCATGTCGCCCACCCCACCGCGGTAGACCTCGCGGAGGTCGGACACGGTGGCCGGCCGGTAGCTCCGATCACCCACACCGCCGCCGACCCGGGAGTCCACGGTCGAGACGGCCACGAGGGCGAGGGAGAGGACGACGCCCAGGGCGATGAGACCGCCTCGGGCGGTGCGACCGCCGCTGAACGCCGCGGCGACCAGCCCGAGCCCCACGACCAGCAGGGCCGCGCCGAGGATCCCGCGGGCACCGATGTCCCAGTCGCTGAAGCGCGTGATCATCGCCAGGATGCCGACGACGATCAGCAGGGCGGCGACCGTGAGACGGGGGACCGGCGAACGCGGTCCGGCCGGCTGCTTCTCCACGGCGGCGCCGGGAGCGCCGGCGGCACCCGCGGCGGCGGGCGGGCCGGCGGGCATGAGCACCCACAGCAGCAGGTAGACGATGACGCCGGCGCCCCCGGCGAGCGTCAGGGCGACGAAGCCGACCCGCCAGAGCAGGGCGTCGATGCCGCTGTACTCGGCAAGTCCACCGTTGACGCCGCCGAGGATCTTGTCCGTGCGGCTGCGGCGCAGCTGCGGACGGACCGGAGGTGGTCCCGGTGGCGGGGGCGGCTGAGGGGGTGGAGCCGCGGGGGGCGGTGCGGATGTCATGCCAGAAGACTGCCGACCACAAGCCCCGCGATGCATCAGGGAACGCCCCCATCCGACCCTGGTTCGGCCGCGACTGCTCTTCCAGGGTGATCACTGGTGTCGGAGGTGGGGGCCGCGGTGCGACGATCGAGTACGTGACCACCACTGCGACCGGGACGTCGCTCCGCCCGGCGACCGACCGGCCGCCCCTGGCGCGCCCGCGGTCCGGGCGGGTGCTCGCGGGCGTCGCGGCCGGCACGGCAGCCCACCTGCGACAGGACCCGATGGTCGTA
>DASQTE010000380.1:0-5365 GCA_035642035.1 Blastococcus sp. | reverse complement strand
GGCGTCCCCCGGCCGGACCTGCTCGGTGAGCCGCTCGCCGACCTGCCGCAGGATGCGGTCGCCGATCTGGTGGCCCAGGGAGTCGTTGACCGTCTTGAAGCCGTCGAGGTCGAGCACCAGCAGCGCGGTGCCGGGGGCGTCCGGAGCACCGGTGCCCAGCGCGTCGGCGATCATGTCGAGCAGGGTCGCCCGGTTGGGCAGGCCGGTCAGCTCGTCGTGCCCCGCCCGCCATGCCAGCGCCTCCTCACCGCGGACCCGCTCGGTGATGTCGGTGTGGGTGACGACGATGCGGCGGGATTCCGGGACGCGGGCGGCCTGCAGCCGGAACCACGTCGCGTAGGAGCCCAGCTGGGCGGAGTAGTCGTAGTCGAAGGAACCGGGGGGCGCCTCCGGCGGCTCGGCCTGGAGCCGGATGAACCCCGCGACGATGCCGGCGTGGTCCGTCGGCCGCAGTCCCCGCGACATCGAGTCCAGGTAGCTGTCACCGACCCCGCCGGGGGTGATGCCGACGCTGCGCAGGATCTCGCCGTTGGCCTGCCAGGCCCGGTTCGCGACGAGGATCCGGCCGTCGTCGCCGACCAGCACGGTGGCCGAGGGCAGCGCCTCCAGGACGGCGGTCAGCTCGCGGAGCTCGGTGTCCCGGCGTTCGTCGGTGCGGTAGCGGGCGTCGACGTCGCGGAGGAACACCGCGACGCCGTCGGGATCGGGGAACGCGCGGATCTCGAACCAGCGGTCCTGCGGCTCGTAGCAGTACTCGAACTGGCGGGGCGTCCCGTGGTCGAACACCTCGCGGATCCGCTCGTGGGCGAGGGAGTCCTTGATCGCGGGGTGGATGTCGACCAGGCGCCGGCCGAGCAGCTCCACGGCCGGCTGGCGGAGCAGCTCCTCGGCGGCGGCGTTGAGGTAGGTGAAGCGACCCTGGCGGTCCAGGCGGTAGACGGCGTCGGGTACCCCGGCCAGCACGTCGGGTTGCCCTTGGCGGGGCCCGTCGTCCTGTGGTTGCACGCTTCCCGCTCTCGTCCGCTGTTCTGGGTCCGCGTTGGGCGGAAATGACGGCACGCAACCGTCCGACGACGTCGTCGGTGCCCGGTGAATGACAACGAGAGTAGTCATCCCGACGGCGGATCAGACAGGGGTGACCGACGCTCGTCCGACGATCTCGCCGACGGCCGCGCCGGTCGGGAGCATCCCGAGGGCGCCGCCGCCGTTCCCGCCCAGGCGAGAGGCGCAGAAGGCGTCCGCGACCGCCGTCGGGGCGTGCCGCAGGAGCAGTGATCCCTGGAGGCAGAGCGCGAGCAGGCCGGCGATCCGCCGCGCCCGGAAGGGCAGTCCGTCGGGATCGCCGAGCTCGGCGTGCAGCCGCTTCACGGCGTCGTCGAAGCGGGGATCGGCCCCGCGGGCGAGCTCGATCTCGGCACTCACCGCGGCCAGCGTGTCCGACGACCGGCCCATCGCCCGCAGCACGTCGAGCGCGATGACGTTGCCGGACCCCTCCCAGATCGAGTTCAGCGGCGACTGCCGGTAGAGCCGCGGCACCCCCGAGTCCTCGACGTACCCGTTGCCGCCGAGCACCTCCATCGCCTCGGCGACGACGCCGGGCGTGCGCTTGCAGACCCAGAACTTCGCCGCGGCGCCCGCCAGCCGGAGGAACGCGGACTCCCCGGCGTCGACGGCGGCCGCGAGGCGGATCGCCAGGACGGTCGCGGCCTCGCTCTCCACCGCCAGGTCGGCCAGCACGTTCTGCATCAGCGGCTGGTCGACCAGCAGCGCCCCGAAGGCGCGCCGGTGCCGGGCGTGGTGCACGGCCTGCGTCAGCGCCGCGCGCACCGTGGCCGCGGACCCCAGCACGCAGTCCAGCCGGGTCATGTTGACCATCTCGATGATCGCCGGGACACCCCGCCCGGGCTCGCCGACCAGCCAGGCCGTCGTCCCGTCGAACTCGACCTCGCTCGAGGCGTTGGACCGGTCGCCGAGCTTGTCCTTGAGACGTTGCACGTGGAACACGTTGCGTTCGCCGTCGGGGAGGACCCGGGGGACGACGAAGCAGGACACGCCCTCCTCGAGTTGCGCCAGCACCAGGAACAGGTCGCTCATCGGCGCCGACGTGAACCACTTGTGGCCGGTCAGCCGGTAGGACCCGTCCGGCTGGGCGACGGCGCGGGTGGTGTTCGCCCGCACGTCGGAGCCGCCCTGCTTCTCCGTCATGCCCATGCCGGCGACCAGGCCGCGCTTGCCGGTCGGCTCGGTCAGCCCGAACTGGTAGGCGGTCGCGGTGAGCCCCGGCTCGTAGCGGGCGGCGAGCTCCGGCGTGCGGCGCAGGGCGGGGACGACCGCGTAGGTCATCGTCACCGGGCAGCCGTGACCCATCTCGTTCTGCGTCCACCCGAAGTAGCCGACCGCGCGACGGACGTGCGCGTGCGGGGAGTGGTCCGCCCACGGCGCTCCGGCCAGGCCGTTCTCCACGGCGGTGCGCATGAGCTCGTGCCAGGCGGGGTGGAACTCGACCTCGTCGATGCGGTGCCCGTACCGGTCGTGGGTCCGCAGCCGCGGCGGGTTCTCGTTGGCCAGCCGCCCCCACTCCTGCGCCTGCTCGCTGCCGGACAGCCGCCCGAGGCCGGCCAGGGAGTCGAGCGTCGCGGCGTCGGCGTGGCGCAGGCAGGCCTCCGCGAGCACCGCGTCACCGGCGATCGGGTCGTGACCGATCAGCGGCGGCACCTGGTTGGTGACCTCGTGCGTGGACCCCATGATCGACACCGTACGTGGCGCCGGACACAGCCCGGAAGCGTGCCGCGACCGGCCCGTCAGGCGGTCGCGCGCAGCCGCCGGGCGATGGCCGCGACCGACTCGAGCCGGCCGGTCAGGACGTCGGTGACCAGGTCGACCGCCTGCGCGTCGGTGAGCGTCGCGGGGCGGCCACGGCGCGCCAGGTAGACCGCCGTCGCGACCCAGGCGAAGGGCCGGTTGCCGTGCTCGAGCGGCGCGGTCGTGGCGAGCGAGTGCAGCAGGGCCGCCGCCTGCTCGTCCACCCCCGGGTAGACGTCCTCGCCGAGCGCCCGGGCCTCCACCCTGGCCAGAGCCGCGCTCAGCAGCCCCACGTCGCGGACCCGCACGTCCGGGCCGACCGTGCGGCGGGCGACCTCGACGAGGTCCTCGACGGTCAGTCCCGCCATCGGGCCAGGTGCTCGACCGCCCCCGCGTAGCGGTCCAGCTCCCGCTCGACGAGGACGCCGACCGGCACCTCCGGCTCGTGCGACCGGATGTAGGACTCCACCGCCCGCCGGGCGACGTCCTGCATGGACGCCCCTTCGGCCGCTGCCTGATGTCGCAGCGCTTCGCTCTGCGCGGCTGTCAGCCGCAGTGTCATCGCCATGCCGTTCCCCCTCGGCGGTCCCTGAGGCGTCTCCGCCCCAGGTATCAGTGTGATACCAGATCCGGTAACGGTTCAGATTCGGTCACGCTCCGCAATCCCCCGGTCGGGGGACTGGTTGTGACACGCCGCACAATTTCCCATGTTGCCCGACTTCCTGTTCACGAGACGAACCCGTTCATAACGTCCGCCTCATGACGGGGACCACGGCGGGCGGGAGCGGCCTCGCGCCTTCCCCGGCCCGCTGGACGTGGCTCCGTCGCGCCACCGCCGCGTGCTTCCTGGGAGCCGGCGCCTACGCCTGCATCGCCATCGGGACCGATGCCGCGGCCCGCGCCGAGGAGCCCGCCGCCGCCACCGCCGAGGTGCCGGCGCCGACCGCCCCGGAGGCCGCCGCACCCGCCGCTGACGCCGCCGCGACGTCGACCGAGGCCTCGTCGAGCAGCGTCACGACGTCGCAGTCCACGTCGACGACGTCGACGGACACGCAGGCCACGTCGCCCAGCACGACCCCGGCGGCCACCTCTCCGGCTGCGACCGAACCCGCTCCGGCAGCCGAGGCACCGGCTCCCGATGCGGTCGTGGACACGACGGGCGCGTCCACGGAGACGCCGACGGCCGCCGCGACGAGCACCTCGGCCAGCGCCGTGACCAGCACCTCGACCAGCACCTCGACGACGATCTCGACGACGTCGACGGGCGGCACGGTCACCTCGACCACTTCCACCAGCGACAGCACGACACCGTCCACGTGCACCACGACCGCGGCCACGGACGCCCCAGAGTCCACCGGCGACGCCGCCCCGGTCTGCGAGACCACCCCCACGAGCGCTCCCGCCCCGGAGACCGCGACGGCACCCGCACCCGCCGCCCCCGCGGCTCCGGTCGCGACCGCCTCGGCCTGCGCCGGTGCGCCGATCGTCGTCCTGGCAGCGGCGCAGGACGACGCCACCGCCCCCTCCAGCAGCACAGGCTCCGTCGCCGGGCGCTCCGCGGCGGCGGCCACGGTGGACACGTCGTCGGCGGCCTCGACGGCGCTCCTCGCCGAGCAGGTCATCGCTCCCGCCCCCGAGACCCCCGCGGGCGCACCGCTCGCCCCCGCCGCACCTGCTCCCGAGACCCCGGCCACCGCTGTCATCGGCGCCGGCTGCAGCACGCAGGGTGCCGGCCCGGGAGCTCAGAAGGGTGGCTCCGCGTCCGCCGCGGCCGTCCTGGGCTCGTCCTCCTCGATCTCCCTCGCAGGGCACAGCGCCGGCCTCACCGCGCCGGCAGCGGGGTCGCCGACCACCACGGCGTCCGACCCCGCCACACGGCCGGACTGACGCCGCAGCCCTAGCGGCCTGCGCCCGTCCCGATCAGGACCGACGCCGCCGCCCGAGCGGCCTGCGCCCGGCTCGAGAGGTGTGCCTCGGGGGGCACATCACCGACCAGAGCAGCCGCCCCGATCGACACGCAATCCCTTCCGCGTGCCCATCCATGGCTCTGTGGCGCGCACCCCATCCATACGTTCACCACCAACGAAGGACATCTGAGATGAACCGAACTCTGCGCAACGGCCTGGCCGTCGCCGGTATGGCCGGAGGAATGCTCTTCCTCGGCCAGGCGGTGGCCAGCGCCGACCAGACGGCCACGGCCGGCAACGACGTCGAGCAGGCCGCGGCCAGCGAGACCGGCTCCGGCGGGGACAGCGGGGCCGGCAACGCCAACTTCAGCGACGCCTCGGCGACCAACGTCAAGGTGACCGCGGTCTCCACCGACGTCGACGGCGGCGACGGCGGCACCAACACCGCCGTCATCAACACCGGTGTGGTCTCCGACGGGTCGGGCGGCGGGTCCGGCTACAAGCCTGCGGGGCACGAGAACGACGGCAAGACCGTCGTCGACTTCGACTCCGGCGACGTGGCAGTGCACCAGGACGCCGACGGCGGCGACGTCGAGGACAGCGGCAACGTCAGCGTCGCAGGCGGTGGCGACCAGACCGCCAAGGCCACCAACGAC
>DASQTE010000379.1:0-3475 GCA_035642035.1 Blastococcus sp. | reverse complement strand
TCGGCGAGCGTGGTGCGGGCCAGCTCGGCCTCGGCCTCGAGCCCGGCCGGGCCGAAGTCGGGCAGCCGGTCGTCCCCCGGGCGCGTGCCCAGCGAGGCGGCGGTGATCGGGTCGAGGTCGCAGACGGCCTCGACGTAGGCGTCGGCGACCGTGCGCGGGGTGGCGCGGGCAGGCGATGGCGTGGTGCTCAGCGGATCCGCTCCAATCGGGCCGACATCCAGGGGCGGGGCGCCTCGTCGGGCCCGGCGCGGTCGATCGCGTACATGAGCGCGCCCTCGACGATCCCGTAGAGCCGCACGGCGCGGCTCACGTCCGGGGCGTCCGGCGTCCGCGCCATGACGTCGGTGGACAGCTCCCAGCTCGTCGTCGTCCGCGCGCTGCCGACGTAGAGCTCGACGAGCCCGTCCGGGTTGGTCACGAGCAGCTCGACGTCGTCCCGCCCGCGCGGCCGCCAGAACCCCGACTCGCGCACACCGGGCCCGACGATCGCGCCGTCCTCGGTGAGCCGCCAGGACCGCGACTCGTAGGCGAGGAAGCCCCGGCCGTCGTGGCTGAACCGGATCCACTGGCCGAACCGGTGGTCACCGTCCGCGCCCGCGGCCTGCCCCTCGCCGTGCCACTCCCCCAGCAGCGGCAGCACCGCGAGCAGTTCCTCGGACACCTCGGGCCCGCTCCGGACGTCGGCCGTGTCGGGCACCGGCAGCTCGGTCGGACCGCTCATCGCCGCGCGCCCTTCGGGCGGCGCACCAGCCGGACGGCGCCGACGGCACAGGCGACCGCGCCCAGCGACGCCAGGCCGGCGAGGACCCAGGCAGAAACCATGTCCTCCACCGTAGGGGCGCGGACCCGGCGGGTGTCAGGCGGCCACCGGGGCGGCCGCGACCGTCGCCCGTACGACCTCGTCCCACGGGGTGGCGGTCAGGCCGAACGTCGCGGTGGTCGCCGGCGCCTCGGTCACGAAGTCCTGGTCCCACTGGTGCCGGATGTCCACGACCTCCCGCATCATCGGGACGGCGAGCCCCACGGCCCGCAGCACCGGCCACGGGATGCCGCTCACCGGCACCCGGGCCACGCCGAGCCCGTCCGCCAGGTCGTCGAGCGCCTGCCGCTGCGAGCGCGGCGCGGTGTTCGGCACGTGCCACGCACGGCCGAGGGCGCGCTCGTCGGTGCCCAGGGTGGCGAGCGTGGCGGCCACGTCGGGCAGGTAGGCCCAGCTGCGCCGCGCGTCCGGGTCGCCGATCACCCAGGCCCGACGGCCCGACCGCAGGGCGGGCAGCTGGCGCATCAGGTGCGACTGCCCGGCCGGCACCTGCGGGCCCACGAAGTCCGCGGCGCGGGCCTCGGTGACCGGCACGCGGCCGGCCTCGTGGGCGGCCAGGGCGTCGGTCCACATCCGGGTGCGCACGCGCCCCTTGACGTCGGTCGCGGTCAGCGGCGTCTCCGGGGTCATCGGCCCGGTCGGGCGGCCGTAGCCGTACAGGTTCGACATGGTGACCAGCACCGCGCCGGTGCGCTCGGCCGCGGTCAGCAGGGCAGCGGCGATCGGGGGCCAGTCGGTGGCCCAGCGGTGGTAGGCGGGGTTGACGGCGTTGTACAGGGCGGCGGCGCCCCGGGCCGCCTCGATCAGGGCGTCGGCGTCGGCGGCGTCGACCTGGCGGTGCTCCACCACATCGGTCGAGGCGCCGCCGCTGCGGGAGAGCACCCGCACCCGGTGGCCGCGCGCGGCCAACTCCTCCGCCGTCGTCATCCCGACCGGTCCCTTGCCGACGATCACGTGCAGTGCCATCCCGAGCTCCTCCGATGTGCGAGAGCGGTGCTCTCGTTCGAGATCGATGCTCGACCGATCCGGACGCTCTGTCAAGAGCACCGCTCACAGTTGCGATCAGTGCTCACGATCCGACACCATAGGCGCATGCCCACCGCCCGCGAGCGCGTCCGCGCGGAGCTCACGTCGGAGATCACCGACGCCGCCCGCCGCCAGCTGGCCGAGGTCGGCGCCGCGGCCCTCTCGCTGCGCGCCGTCGCCCGCGAGGTCGGCATGGTCTCGTCGGCGGTCTACCGCTACTTCCCCAGCCGCGACGACCTGCTCACCCGGCTGATCATCGACGGCTACGACGACCTCGGCGCGGCAGCCGAGGCGGCCGACGACCCGGCCGCGGCGCCCCGGGGGCGCTGGCTCTCGGTCTGCCGGGCGGTCCGGGCGTGGGCGCTGGCGCACCCCCACGAGTACGCGCTGCTCTACGGGTCCCCGGTGCCCGGGTACACCGCGCCGCAGGACACCGTCCCCGCCGCCGCACGGGTCGGCGTGGTCCTCGGCGGGATCCTCGGCGACGCCGCACGGGCAGGGGCGCTGCCGGAAAGGTCGGGCGAGCGCGACGCGACGCTGGTCAGCGACGCGACCGCCGCCGTCCTCGGTGGGGAGCACCCGGCCATCGACGAGACGGTCCGGGTCCGCGCACTGCTCGCCTGGAGCTCGCTCTACGGGACCATCAGCTTCGAGCTGTTCGGGCACTTCGTGGGCTCGGTCGAGGACGGCGACCGCTACTTCGACCGCGCGATGACCGACCTCGCCGCCCTCATCGGGTTCTGAGACCGCGGCAGGCCGGTCCCCAGCCCGAGGAGTGACGATGCCCGTACGCGCCACCCAGCAGGACGGCACCTACCCTCGCCCGCAGCTGGTGCGCGAGGCGTGGACCGATCTCTGCGGGACCTGGCAGCTGGCGTTCGACGACGCCCGGGCCGGGCTGGACGGGGGCTGGGCGCAGCTGGCCGACCTGGCGGATCGCGAGGTCTTCGATCGCGACATCACGGTGCCGTTCCCGCCGGAGTCCTACGCATCGGGGGTGGGTGACGCCGGCCCGCACTCGGTGTTCTGGTACCGGCGGTCCCTGCGGCTCACGGACATCGTCGGCGCCGACGCCGTGGCGCGGGACGGTTCCCGCGTCGTCCTGCGGTTCGGTGCGGTCGACCACAGCGCCCACGTGTGGCTGGACGGCGCGCTCCTGGGGTCGCACGAGGGCGGCCAGACGCCCTTCTCCTTCGACATCACCGGGCCGCTGACCGCGGGCGCCCCCGAGGACGAGCACGTCCTGGTGGTCCGGGCGCACGACGACCCGCGGGACCTGACCCAGCCCCGGGGCAAGCAGGACTGGCAGGACGAGCCACACGCGATCTGGTACTCGCGCACCAGCGGCATCTGGCAGCCCGTGTGGTGCGAGGTGGTGCCGGCGGTGGCCGTCGAACACCTGGCGTGGACCGCGGATCTACCCGGCGCCGCGGTGCATCTGGGCATCACCCTGCGCGAGGCGCCGGCGGAGCCGGTGACCGTGGCGGTGCGGCTGGACCTGGACGGGCGGCTGCTCGCCGAGCATCGGGTCCGCGTCGACGAGCAGCGGACCCGCATCACCGTGGCGGTGCCGGCGCTGTCGAACGGGCAGGCCCGTCAGGACCTGACGTGGTCCCCGGAGGAGCCACG